>NZ_JBNNJZ010001178.1:0-1001 GCF_050270335.1 Streptomyces sp. NPDC059900 | reverse complement strand
GCGGTGACCCGACTGAGCTGGGCCGCGGCTGTCCTTGGCGCTGTCGCACTGGCGGCCACCTTCGCGCTGGCCGCCGGGGAGGGAGCTGGTAAGAGGCTGGTGCAGCCCGAGTGGGGCGGGTATCCGGGAGGAGCTGCGGCGGTGGACTGCCGGTCAGAGGCACTGCGTTGACCCCGCAAGTAGCGGTTTCTCCGTCACTTCTTCTCCAGCGCCCTGCGGAAGCCGAGCGGACTGTGCAGTGCCTGCTCGATGCTCTCCAGGCTCTTCCCTTTCGCCTCCGGCATCATCAGCCCCTGGGCGCTGGACCCGGCCGAACTCGCGGCGACCGCGCCCGCCGTGCCCCTCGTCCTGCTCGGCGAGTGCAGCCCGTACGGCGCGGCCGACCGCCTCGCCGTCGACAACGTCACCGCCGCGGACGAAGCCATCAGCCACCTGACCGGTCTCGGCAGGCGGCGCATCGCCGAGCCATCGGCCTGCAGCCGCACCTGCACAACGGCAGCGCCCGGCTGCGCGCAGAGGGATACCGCCGCGCGCTGGACCGCGCCGGACTCCCGCAACTCCCCGACGCCCAGTGCACCGTCGCCGCACTGCACCGGGCAGACGGAGCCAGGGCCATGGACGAACTCCTCGACGGACAGGCCGCCCCCGACGCCGTGTTCGCCTTCAGCGACGAACTCGCCCAGGGAGCCCTGCATGTGGCCCACGAACGCGGTCTGCGCGTGCCCGAAGACCTCGCGGTCGTCGGGTTCGACGACATCGAGGACAGCCGCTACAGGTACCCTGCGCTGACCACGATCGCGCCGGACAAGCAGCAGATCGCCGAACGGTCCCTGCAGTGCCTGGCGGACGGCATATGCAGCCCGACAGCGCCGTCCCTCCGCAGGAACTGATCATGCCGCACCGCCTGGTCCGGCGCGGCACGACTTCGGCGGTGACATCACCAGAGTGCCCGGCTAGTGTGTTTTTAGTTAAATCTGAAGTGAGTGTTTTCTGTTGGAGTT
>NZ_JBNNJZ010001177.1:0-1006 GCF_050270335.1 Streptomyces sp. NPDC059900 | reverse complement strand
ACCACATCATGGCCGCTTACCCCCGCACCATCCGGCACGGCATCTACCGCGACATCGTCATCGAGATGGCCACGGTGCTCGCGCGGCGTGCACGGGTCGGCGTGGCCGGAGCCAAGTCCAGGGACGTCACCGACCTCTTCGACACCTATCTGATGGATCTCGCCTCCATCGCGATCACCAGCGACTACCGGGTGAATGCCGTCAAGGAGCCCAACTACACAGCGAGGGTCTACAACGCCTACAAGGAGATGCTCCACGCACAGTTGGCGGAGAACCTCGCGCTTCGGGACCTTCTGCCGTCGAACAAGACCCTGTTTGGCGTCGCACGGTCCTTCACCCAACTCGCCACCAGCATCGCGACCAACAACCGCGGCGACAGCATCCAACCACCCGCTGCCCCGGACACCGGCGGCAACACCGGCGAGGCACGCCCTCGGCTTCCGCAGACCGCGCCGCCCGCCACCCCGCAGACCCCGCCCGTGCGCGGCCCGCGTGACAGTCGCCCCCGTTTCGTGGTGCGTTCGGGCTTCGATGCGCGGCGGTTCTCGTATCAGGGCCAGCTGGTCACCGACCTCACGGTCCGGGTCGCGCTGCGCGGCACGAACGACCAGGCCACACATGTCTTCGACCAACTCAAGGCAGGCGTCGAGGAGTTCCTGAACCGCCCGGAGTACCGCCTGTTCAACGGCGACCGGCTGCACGTAACCGTCGAGCACGTCGACCCGGCTGATGCCCCGCACCTGACCGTGGACCTGGCGGGCCGCGATCAGGGCATGGATCAGACCACCTGGTGGACCGATGCCGCCCCGGTGCAGTTGGTGCACGAACTCACGCACCAACTGGGCTTGCGCGACGAGTACCGCGACACCGACTCCCCGCAGCGCCCCCATATCCTGGGCAGCCTCCTCGGCGACCTCAACGAGGCTCCCGAAGACCCGTCCCTCGCCCCCTCCGGGCTGCGTGACCGACACATGGCCCTGCTCGGAGCGCTCATCGGCGACGTGAC
>NZ_JBNNJZ010001176.1:0-1007 GCF_050270335.1 Streptomyces sp. NPDC059900 | reverse complement strand
CGCCTGCCCGCGGCAGCACCCCTGATCCCCGGCGACCTCGTCTTCTACGGCCGCCCCTCCGGCAGCATCCACCACGTCGGCGTGTACATCGGGAACCGGAAAATGATCGACGCACCGGGACGCTCCAAGAACATCAGAATCAGTGCCTACCGCTACCCGGGCGACGACTACGCAGGAGCTACCCGACCCACCACATGATCGCCACCCCCTGCCTCCCGCTTCCCAGACGCCTCGCGGGTCGTCACCCTCGGCCGCATGCGCCTTGCCTCATCATCGGCGTCACCACCGCCACATTGCATGCATGTGAGAATCGCCGGATGGGCCCGATCATTGACTCTGCGCCAATCACCCTGCGCCCAGCGCACGGTGAACTACGAACCTCCCTCGAACAGTTGGCCCAGTTGTACCGCCACGACATGTCGGAGTTTCTCGGCCACCTCCCGGCAGCCGATGGCAGGTTCGCGTTCAGCAACCTGCCGCTATTCTTCGATGAGCCGGGCAGGGAAGCCCTGCTCATCCAGTACGGTACGGCGCCGGCCGGTTTCATCCTGACCCGTCCGACACTCGAGGGCGAAACCTCGATCTCTGCGTTCTTCGTCGTGCGAGCGCTGCGCAGGCGCGGCGTCGGCCAGCAGGCCGCCCTGCACCTGCTGTGCTCCCGGCCCGGTGCCTGGGCGATTGCTTTCCAGGAAGCCAATGCAGGCGCTGCCCGATTCTGGCGTGGCATCGCCACGGCTGCCGTGGGCTCCGCCTGGCACGAGGAGACCCGCCCAGTTC
Source organism: Streptomyces sp. NPDC059900 (assembly GCF_050270335.1). NCBI lineage: Bacteria > Bacillati > Actinomycetota > Actinomycetes > Kitasatosporales > Streptomycetaceae > Streptomyces > Streptomyces sp. NPDC059900. The sequence goes on along the minus strand of NZ_JBNNJZ010001176.1, from coordinate 230 downwards.
CCCCTCCGGCCCCGGCAAACCTGCCGCATGACCACTGGATCTTCCTGAGCACGGGCACACAGGGACTTGCCGATGCATGACCGTGAGTGGTGGACCGTGGCCGGGTGATACGTCGTCATGACCTGTCTGGTGCCGAGTGCGAGTTCGCCCAGCCTCTGTCGCCCGGGGCGGAGCGAGGGCGGCAGCCAGCGGATGCCCGGATCGTCCTCACCGGAGCAAGGAGGGGCCTG
>NZ_JBNNJZ010001175.1:0-1013 GCF_050270335.1 Streptomyces sp. NPDC059900 | reverse complement strand
TGTATTGACCCGCAGCGTTGTTCACGCGGCTGATCGGTGGGTGGCCGCCGAGTGCGGTGTGGCAGCGGTGGTAGTTGTAGGTGTGCAGGAAGTCTGCCAGGGCTGCTGTTCGTTCGGTGTTGCTGGTGTAGGGCCGCAGATAGGCCCACTCATCGAGCAGGGTCCGGTTGAAGCGTTCGACCTTGCCGTTGGTCTGCGGCCGGTAGGCGCGGGTGAGCTTGCGCGTCGCGCCGAGGTCGGCCAGGGCCTGCTGCCAGGCGAAGCTCTTGCGGTAGGGCCAGGCGTTGTCGGTCAGGACGCGTTCGACGCGGTCGATGCCGTGTGCGGTGAAAAAGGCTGCGGCCCGGCGCAGGAAGGCGGCGCAGGTGGCGGCCTTCTCATCACCGTGGATCTCGCTGTAGGCGAGGCGGGTGTGGTCGTCGACGGCGGAGTGGACGTAGTCGAAGCCCATGTTGTTGCGGGTGACGCGGCCGGCTTGGCGGCCCAGGACCTTGTGGCCGCCGCCGTCGGGGATCCGGCCGAGCTTCTTGACGTCGACGTGGAGGAGTTCGCCGGGCCGGTCGCGTTCGTAGCGGCGGATGGCCTGGCCGGTGGGCCGGTCGAGGAAGGCCAGGCGGTTCAGGCCGTGCCGGGTCAGGATGCGGTGGGTGGTGGAGGCGGGCAGCCCCAGGATCGGGCCGATGCGGGCGGGGCCGAGTTTTCGGTCCTGGCGCAGGCGGCACACCTGCTCTTCGGTCGTCGCCGGGGTGCGGTGCGGTGTCGTGCGCGGCCGGCTGGAGCGGTCGTGCAGCCCTTGCCCGCCCTCAGCCCGCCAGCGGCGGACCCACTTGTGGGCCGTGACGCGTGAGATGCCCATCTCGGCGGCGACGTGCGCGACGGGACGGCCGGTACGAACACGATCGATGAGCAGCCGCCTGCCGTGAACGGTCAGTCGGGCATTACGGTGGGACACGAAGACCTCCGTGCGGTGCAGTCCTAGACAGCTCCACCACACCGGAGGTCTTCGCCATGAT
>NZ_JBNNJZ010001174.1:0-1014 GCF_050270335.1 Streptomyces sp. NPDC059900 | reverse complement strand
AGGTAGGACACTGCCATGTCGGAGCTTCTCGTCGACTTCATCACCTCCCTCGACGGTTACGCGTCAGGGGAGGGATGGCCCGGCTTCTGGGGCCTTGAGGGCCCGGAGTACCTTGCCTGGCTCGGAGAGCAACCCCCGGTCACCTACCTGATGGGAGCGAATACCTACCGCCTGATGTCCGGCTTCGCCGCAGGCGAGGTCCCCGATGGCCAAGAGGAGTTCCGGCCCGAGGAAGAGGCGTCCGTCGACGGGCTCACGCAAGCCTCCAAGGTGGTGTTCTCCTCCTCGCTGGAGGAGCCGCTGACGTGGGCCAACTCCAGGCTGGTCCGCGGCGACGCAGTCGAGGAGGTCCGCGCCATGTAGGCGAGCGGATCGGGGCTCCTGTGCACCATCGGCAGCCTCAGCCTGTGCCGGTCCCTGCTGCGAGCCGGACTCGTCGACCGCTTCCGGGTCGGGATGTTCCCGGTGATCACTGGGGCCACGGGCGACGAACGCATCTACGACGGCTATCCGGACGTGGCCCTGGAGATGATCGAACACCGCACCTTTGACGGCGGCATCCAGCTGGTCGAGTACAAGCCCCGGGTGCTCGAGCACCCGCCGCTCGGCGTCCCTGCGTGACGGTTGCCCCGTCCGCCGGTCCGCTCGGCGGCCAGGCCGGCGCTGCCGGGCGCGGAGCGACACCTTGCCTCACAGGCCGCCGCCAGTTGGTCTTCTCTGCGTCCGGGGAGCCCCGGCCGGCGACCGGGTTTTCGTGGGTGCAGTGCGGCCGGTCTGTGCAGGGGCGCCGACCGGCAGGAAGCTGATCCGGTGCCGCTGGTGGGTCTGCCTTCGTTCGTCCGCGCCCGGCTGGACCACCATCGCCTTCCATGGCGCCCGCACACCGGCCGTGCCTGGAGCAGTGACTGTGCCTGCCCGGCACGGCTGCACTACCTGCAACGGCAGTCCGCCTCGGCGAAGTGCACGAAGAACGCATCCACTTGTGCGACCACGAGGCCGTGCACTGGCCTGATC
>NZ_JBNNJZ010001173.1:0-1019 GCF_050270335.1 Streptomyces sp. NPDC059900 | reverse complement strand
CGACGTGAGGCGTGCTTCGTACGCTAGGCGTCGCTCTCGTACGGAAGTCTGCGCGACGCGCGGCCAAAAGCCGCGGCCCGCACCACCGGTATGTGCATGAACTCCACTCCGCGGACACGGGCCGAGGCGGCCCGGGCCGCCTCGCAGCGCCCAGCAGGAGACCGAGTGACGCCACACGAGCACCCCACGCCCCCGCCCCGCATCCGCCGCCGCACGCGGCTGAGACCGCGCAGAACCGGCAGAGCCGGCAGAACCACCGGGATATTCCTCGGGCTTCTGCTCGCCGCCGGGCTCACCGCACCGACCGCCGCCGGCGCAGCCGACAAGCCCTTCGCCGACCTGCCGCCGCAGGAACCCGGCGTCACCCTGCGGGTGTTCGACGTCCAGTCCCCGCTCAGCAAGCTCTGCGACCTCAAGCCCGCCCAGACCCCCAACGTCGACAAGCTGATCCCCACCGCCGACTGGTCCTCCACCGACGGCTTCGGGTTCACCGACAACTTCGTCTCGCAGATCATCGGCAACGTCAACGTCCCCTCGAACGGCGCGTACACCTTCCGTCTGATCAGCGACGACGGCTCGCGTCTGTTCATCGGCGACAAGCAGGTCATCGACCACGACGGGCTGCACGGCGCCGAGCCCAAGGACGGCGAGATCACGCTCGACCCGGGTTACCACCCGCTGCGCATCGATCACTTCGACCGCGGGGGCGACCAGCAGGTCACCCTCCAGTGGAAGCCGCCGGGCGCCGATGCCTTCGCCCTCGTGCCCAACTCCGTGCTCAGCACCGACGCCGACGTCGTGCGCGTCACCGCGCCGGGCCGCAAGGAGTGCGAGGGCACCTATGACACCCCCGGCGACGGCCTCCCGCTGACCTCGGTCAACCCGGGCTACGACCTGACCGACCTGCGCCCCAAGGGATTCGAGCCGCAGGTGTCCGCGATGGACTGGCTGCCCGACGGCAAGCTCGCGGTGACCACCTGGGGCGGCAGCCAGGAGACCAAGGGCCAGGTGTACGTCTG
>NZ_JBNNJZ010001172.1:0-1027 GCF_050270335.1 Streptomyces sp. NPDC059900 | reverse complement strand
GTACGCAGCGTCGACTTTACGGCCAACAATTCCCGCGAAACGGACGAAGGTGCGCCCGGGGGCGCACCTTGACACAACCCTGATGTCGGCGCCCGGCCCTGATGTCAGTGCCCGGCGATCCCGCCGTCGCGCAGTTCAAGGACCCGGTCGGCGAGGTCGAGCAGCGCCGCGTCGTGCGTGGCGACCAGGGCGGTGACGCCTTCGCCGCGCACCACGGCGCGTAGCAGCTCCATCACCGCGAGCCCGGTCTCGGCGTCGAGCTGTCCGGTGGGCTCGTCCGCGACGAGCAGGGAGGGTCTGTTGGCGAGCGCGCGGGCGATCGCCACCCGCTGCTGCTGTCCTCCGGAGAGCTCGCCGGGCCGCTGCTCGGCGTGGTCGGCGAGCCCGACGAGGGCGAGGAGCAGCGCGACGCGCTCCTCGCGCGCCCGGGGTTCGGTCTTGCGCAGCCGCAGGGGCACGCCGACGTTCTCGGCGGCGGTGAGGATCGGGATGAGTCCGAAGGACTGGAAGACGAAGCCGACGCGGTCGCGGCGCAGCTCCAGGAGGCCGTCCTCGCCGAGGCCCGCGAGTTCGAGCCCCTCGACGGTGACCTTGCCCGCGTCCGGGGTGTCGAGTCCGCCGACGAGATTGAGCAGGGTGGTCTTGCCGGACCCGGACCGTCCCTTCAGGGCGACGAGCTCGCCGCGCGGGACGGTGAAGGAGACACCGCGCAGGGCGTGCACGGCGGACGCGCCGCTGCCGTACGTCCGGTGCAGGTCCTCGACGACCACCGCGCTCTCGGCCATGCGTACCCACTCCCCCGTACGGACCTGCCGGGCCGGGCGCCAGTATGGTCACGGCGCGCCCGGCCCGACAAGGTCCGCAGCAGCCCGGCCGGGTCAGCTCGGGTTGTCGGCGTGGGTCAGGGTCTCCCAGGCGACGAACAGGTTGTTGGAGCCTGCCGGGCGGTTCTGCTCGGTGAGCTTCTGGGTGTTGGTCATGGCGTTGCCGAGGCGGTTGTGCAGCGCGTTGTAGCCGACCTCCGTGA
>NZ_JBNNJZ010001171.1:0-1033 GCF_050270335.1 Streptomyces sp. NPDC059900 | reverse complement strand
GTCCAGCACAGTTCGAACAGGTACGAGGTGCCGCCGGCTGCGGCGTTCGCCTCGGCCAGCTTCTGTGACGGCATGCGGAAGAGGGCGTCGGAGTACACCGTCTCCACCAGCTCCTCCGGGCCTGCCTGCGGGAACGCGGCACGGTAGGCCCGCGCGCCGTCCGGCTGCGGGGCGAGCAGTTCCAGGGCTGCACGGGCGTCCTCCTCGGTGAAGGTGCCGTGTCGTCCGCTCATGACGCTGAAGTAGCGGAATTCGTCCCGGGTGTGGCCGACGAGCAGCTCGGTCCCGCTCGCGCGCGTGCCGCTCAGCGCGGGCCAGGGCGTCTCCGCAAGGACCTCGCCGTCGACCACGGGGCACAGCGCGGTGCCGGTCTCCGTGAGGCGCCCCCAGCTCTCCCGGTACGCGGACAGGCCGGCGTTGAAGGAGGTGAGTTCGGCGGCCAGGTGCCATGGGTCGATGTCGCGCAGGGCCTCGGCGGTGGGGGCCGCCGCGCCGACCCGAGCCGCGAATGCGGCGGTGGCCTGCCGTGCCAGCGCGGGGGTGCTGTGCAGCGCCGGCACCGAATGGGCGATGGCCCGCCGGAACAGGCCGCGCGCGGGCTTCATCGTCAGCAGGGCGGCGACCGAGCCCGCCCCGGCGGACGTCCCGCCCACGGTGACCCGGCCGGGGTCGCCTCCGAAGGCGGCGATGTTGCGCTGCACCCACTCCAGCGCCGCGATCTGGTCGAGGAATCCGCGGTTGGGCGGCGCGTCGTCGAGGAAGGCGAATCCCTCCGCGCCCACGCGGCAGTTGATGGTCACCACCACGACTCCCGCCCCGGCCAGTGCTGCCGGGTCGTACATCGGGTCGCTCGACACCGCCGAGAGGTAGCCGCCCACGGGGATCCACACCAGCACCGGCAGTCCCGCCGCGCCGGGATCCGGAGTGCCGACGTCGAGCGTCAGCCAGTCGGTGCCCTGCGGGGGCACGTCGATCGGCAGGGACAGCGGCACCACGGGGCCGAACTCGACCGCCTGCCTGGTCCCCTCCCAGT
>NZ_JBNNJZ010001170.1:0-1035 GCF_050270335.1 Streptomyces sp. NPDC059900 | reverse complement strand
GGGACAGGGACGACCCGATCGAGCCGACCGAGAGGGCACTTCCGATCGACCCGACCGACAGGGCCGAGCCGACGGAACCCACGGACAGCACGGACCCCACCGATCCGATCGACAGCACGGAGTCCTGCGACCACAACGACAGCACCGAACCAGAACCAGAGTCAGAATCAGAGTGAGAGGAAGCAGGACGGACCGACCGCACGGACAGCTTTGTCATGGGGCCATCCTGCCCGCCGACCGCTCCGTTCCGGGGTCTCGCGCGAGCCATCTTTCACACCGCAGGACGCCACAGCGCCGGTAACCTCACCGCCCCGGCCACGCCGCCGCTGTCCGGGTGAAATGCACCGGGGCGCGTCTGTGCGGAGGGCGAAAAGGGGAGGAACCGGGGTACACCCCCATGATCGCGTACCTGAAAGGGACCCCATGCGTATCCGTACTGCCCTGGCCGTCACCGCCCTCGCCGCCGCTGCCCTGATGGGCGCCAGCGGCACCGCTCTCGCCAACGACGAGGGCTACCACGGCGGCTTCCGCTACGAGAACCTCGGCGGCCCGGCAGGGATCACCGAGGCCGGCGGCTACCGCTCGGCCGACGACGACAGGGGCTGGAGTGCCGGCTTCGCCTACGAGAACCTCGGCGGCCCGGCAGGCATCACCCACGCCGCCGGCCACGGCGAGGGCGGCTTCGACGACTGAGCACCGCCAGCTACACGGCAACACAGAGCACCACGCCAAAGAGGGCCCGCCGGTAGCGGGCCCTCTTTCCGTATCCCCGCACCCCCGTATCCCCGCACCCACCCACCCACGCGAGCGCCAGGCCGGTACGGACAAGTACGGACAAGCCCAAGGGCTTGTTATTGGAGTCGATCACCGCTCCCCGAACGGCAAAGAAGCCGCCGTCCCCGCTGACGTCAACCACGCGCCTGCGCCGCCGACTGTGCGACCTCCGCCGCAAGCCGCACGGCCAGGGAGCGGGCCAGCAGTACCGGCACGCCCGCGGCGTCCGCGGCCGCTCGGCGCATCTCCTCGGTGTAGCCG
>NZ_JBNNJZ010001169.1:0-1044 GCF_050270335.1 Streptomyces sp. NPDC059900 | reverse complement strand
GGACCTGGACCAACCGGCAGGGCACCGAATACGTCTGGTTCAACAACGTCGAGACCCTCCCCGGCCAGGGCTACCCGCGCCGCTGGGAGGACCAGGACAAGTGGAAAGGCGGCTGGGAGCGCACCCGTTCCGGCAAGCTGCGGCTGCGCTCGGGCTCGCGCGCCAAGCGCCTGGGCACCCTCTTCGCCAACCCCGACCTGCCGGGCCTGGAGGACTACTACCAGCCCTGGAGCTACGAGTACAAGAACCTCACCGAGGCCCCGGCGGGCGACGATCTGCCCACCGCCCGGCCCGTCTCGCAGGTCACCGGCGCCCCCATGGAGAAGATCGAATGGGGTCCGAACTGGGACGACAACCTGGGCGGCGCGCCCGAGCACGGGCCGCGCGACCCGGTCGTGGAGAAGATCCGCGACGAGGTGGGCGAGAAGATCCGCTTCGAGTTCGAGCAGTCGTTCATGTTCTACCTGCCGCGCATCTGCGAGCACTGCCTCAACCCCGCATGTGTGTCCGCCTGCCCCTCGGGAGCGATGTACAAGCGCTCCGAGGACGGCATCGTCCTGGTCGACCAGGACCACTGCCGGGGCTGGCGCAAGTGCGTGACCGGCTGCCCGTACAAGAAGGTGTACTTCAACCACCGCACCGGCAAGGCCGAGAAGTGCACGATGTGCTACCCGCGCCTGGAGGTGGGCCTGCCCACGGTCTGCTCGGAGACCTGCGTGGGCCGCCTGCGCTACCTCGGCGTGATCCTCTACGACGCCGACAAGGTGACGGAAGCGGCGTCCGTGCAGGACGACAAGGCGCTCTACGAGTCCCAGCTGGGGGTTTTCCTCGACCCGGAGGACCCCGAGGTGCGGCGCGAGGCCGAGCGGGCCGGGATCGGCCACGACTGGATCGAGGCCGCACGCCGCTCCCCCGTGCACGCGCTGATCAGCACGTACAAGGTGGCGCTCCCGCTGCATCCGGAGTACCGGACGATGCCGATGGTCTGGTACATCCCGCCGCTGTCGCCGGTGGTGGACCTGTCACTTATACACATCTCCGAGC
>NZ_JBNNJZ010001168.1:0-1049 GCF_050270335.1 Streptomyces sp. NPDC059900 | reverse complement strand
CGGTGCCAGGACGCGGCGACGCATCAGCCCCACCGTCGGCAGGACCTGCGGAGTTCTCAAGTCCGCATCTCTACACCACTACGTGGGACGCGACGACCGTCTGCTGACCGGGCAGCTTCAAGGACGTCCGCATGCCCCATTCCGTACGCCGCCGTACCGCTGTTCTGCGCAGCCGCTACACGGGCGAGAGCTCCAGCGCCGCAGCCCGCGGCATCCCCCGCGACCCGCATCGCTTGGGCCTGGATGAGTGCTCCCCTGCTCAACGCTCGTTGAGGGTCTTTCTGGCTCTGGGGATTTTCAACCAGGGCTTGCGGGAGGCGACGCCCGGCCAGTGGGGCATCTCCGGGATCACCTCCTACAACATCGTCCTCTCTCCGAACTTTGAACACCTCAACGTCATCTGCCCGACCCCGTACAACGCGGTGCGGTATCTGGCTTCGACCCGGCCCGTCCATCACCTGCCCGGTCTACGTCTGGTGGAACAGATCGGCGACACCTATCGCCTGTGCCATCTGCCTACCGGGGCAACGATGTCTGTCACGGCGCAGCCCAGCTGTCGCCCCGATCCGGAAGATGATCTCGGCCATGGGTCTCAGCGGCTCCTGCGCATCAGTGATCCGCTCGTGGAGGAGGAACTGGGGGCTCTTTCTGACGTTCCGGCGGCCTCCCCCACGGCCCAGATGCTTTTGGCTGGTCTGATGGTGCGCCTGTGCCTCCGTGACCCGGCCGGGCTGTGGGCGGTGGGTGCCTTCACCGAGGATCCGCTGGATCGGGCTGCCACCCGCCCGGTCTGGTCTGCCTCGCGGCGGCTCTGGGGGCACGGGACCCGTTGGGAGCTCGAGTGGACCTCCTACCCCTTCCCCGAGGATCTGGTGGCGGCCCTGACCGATCCTGTGGCCGGTATCCGGGAGGCCAGGTCGTCGAAGGTGCGCCAGGGTTGGGATGTCGCCCTGGGCGACTCTCTGCTCGCGCTGCGGCCCCGCTGACACCCGCCCCCGCTGACGGCGGCCGTGGCAAAGTCCAGATGTGCGGCCAGGCGAGTCCAGGCC
>NZ_JBNNJZ010001167.1:0-1051 GCF_050270335.1 Streptomyces sp. NPDC059900 | reverse complement strand
GCCTCGGTGTAGGTGTCGCCGAGGGGCGGGTAGCTGGTGCGCCAGGCCTGCCCGTTCCAGGTCATCAGATAGGTGCGGGCCACGCCGTCGGTGTACTGGCTGCCGCCGATGGTGGCGCGGCCGGACGGTTCGAGCAGCATCGTATGGATGTTGCTGTTGGGCGGCAGCGGCACCTTCGCGTCCCGCCACGCGGTGCCGTCCCAGCGCAGAACGGCGGTTCCGGTATCGGTATCCGCCCAGGCCCAGGCGTCGCCGGCACTGCGCGCGGTGATCCCCATCAGGTAGAACACACCGTCTGGAACCGGCTGCGCGGTCCAGGCGGAACCGTCGTAGTGCAGGACCTTCAGACCGGTGTCATCCTCGCCGATCACCCATGCGGCACCCGGTACCGCGGCGAAGTCCTGGTAGGTCCACAGGGTCTGCGGCAGCGGGACGGCACTCCATCCGCCGGCCGACCGGCGCAGTATCTCCCCCTCCCCCGCCCGGTTGTTGTGCAGGATCCACATCTCTGCGCCGACGAACTGCACCTTGCCGAGCCAGCCCGGTTCACCGGCGCCGGGGAAGGTGGTGTCGCGGCTCCACGCGGTGCCGTTCCAGCGGTACAGCAGCGGTCGCAGTCCATCGGCGGCCTGTTCGTACCCGGTCGCCCACGCTTCGCCCGGCCCGCGGGCGGCGAGATCGGACACGGTCAGCGGCGGGGATGTCGCCGGGGGCACCGGAAGCGCCGACCAACTCGGTTTCGCCGGCGCGGCCGTCGCGGCCGCGGCGGGTGACACGAGCGCGGCACACGCGATCATCAGGCAGGCCATGACCACACGGAGACCGTTCACGAGACCCCCCAGGACGTGAAGGTCGCACAGCCTATTGGCATGGACACGCCCGCGAACAGTCGGCATCCGGCCGATCGCGGCTCTTTCCGGACACCCAGGCGTCGCCGAACTCCATTACCCACACGCACAGTTGACGCACGAAAGGGGCCTGCGACCCCCTGCAGCCGACCCGCGGACGGAGCGACTGCAGGGCCACAGACCCCTCGTACTGCCTCCTGTCT
>NZ_JBNNJZ010001166.1:0-1052 GCF_050270335.1 Streptomyces sp. NPDC059900 | reverse complement strand
GAGGTGAAGACGGTGCGCACGAGCGAGGTGCTGCTGCGCGTGACCATGCTGTATTCCTGGTCTTCCAGGTGGACCGGGGCAGGATCACGGTGGCGTGCGTGGACGGCGAATGGCATGCGCTGCCCGCGCGGCTGCTGGCCGAGGTCCTGAAGCTGCGCGGCTGGCACGTCGACTACCTCGGCGCGCAGGTCCCTTCCCCGCACCTCATCGCCCACCTGCACCGCACCGACACCGACGTGGTCGCGCTCTCCAGTTCCATCGCGACCCGGCTGCCCACCGCGCACGCCGCGATCACCGCCTGCCAGGCCGTCGGCGTACCGGTACTCGCCGGCGGAGCCGCGTTCGGCCCCGGCGGCAAGTACGCCCGCCTGCTCGGCGCCGACGCCTGGGCCCCCGACGCCCGTAGCGCGGCCGACCGCCTGGCCCGGGTGCCGCTGCCCCGCCCGCAGCCCGATCACCAGCCCATCGATGACCTGCCCCACCTGGAAGACCAGGAATACAGCATGGTCACGCGCAGCAGCACCTCGCTCGTGCGCACCGTCTTCACCTCTCTGGAAGACGCGTACCCGGCCATGCGCACCTACAGCGAACAGCAGCGCGAGCGCACCGCCGAAGACCTCGCGCACATCGTGGAATTCCTCGCCGTCGCCCTCTACCTCGGCGACGAGGACCTCTTCACCTGGTTCATCACCTGGACCGCCGGGATCCTCACCGCCCGCGGCGTGCCCGCGCGCAGCCTGCCGCCGGCCCTGGACATCCTGGCCCGCGAGCTCAAGGACTTCCCCCGGGCCACCCGGACCCTCCAGCACGGCATCGCCGCGCTCACGCCCGACCACCGCATCACCGCCGGAAAGACCGCATGACCACAACACCGCCCTCTCCCCTGCGCCTGACCACGGTCGACACCGAGGACACCGTGCGTATAGAGGTCCACGGCGACCTCGACTACGACAACGCCGACCACCTCCTGCTCGCGGTCACCGCCAAGCTCGCCGAACACCCGCGCCTGAGCGACCTGCACCTGCACTGCGCGGGGCTCCAAGCCGTCGACT
>NZ_JBNNJZ010001165.1:0-1075 GCF_050270335.1 Streptomyces sp. NPDC059900 | reverse complement strand
CAGTAGATGTTGGCCTCCACCGCCGGACCGTCGCCCCGCGTGGCGTTGATCTGGGCCCGCAGCGAGATCTCGTCGTAGACGCGGAACTCCCGCACGATGCGGCCGTCCTGGATCAGGAACTGGGAGACGCCGAGCACCGTCACCGGCTGGTCGGTCAGCTGTCCGAAGTCCGGCGTGCCCCGGTAGGTGCCGTGCATGGTCCAGGTGACGGCCACCCGCAGGCCCGCGTAGCGCGGCGAGAAGTTGGTCTGCACGTCCCGGACCTCGAAGCGGGCGTCGGGGAAGGCGGCGACCATGGCCATCAGGTCGCTCTGGTAGCGCTCGGGGCGGATGACGGTGCGGTCGCCGATGGTGTGCAGGAAGAGGTCACGCGTCATGAAGTCGTTGACCTTGTGCAGCCGGCGCTGCGTCCACACCTCGTCCATGAACTCCAGGACCATCTCGCACTCGGGACGGTACTCGTCGGGCCGCGGCCCGCTGACGCCGGCCAGCAGGACGTCCTTCGGCGGCTCCTCGGTCATCGACCCGCTGTATCCCTGGAACCGCAGCTCGCGTGCCGCCTCGTCGGGGTCGGTGCCGCGCTGCAGGCAGGTGGCCAGCTCGTCGCGCACCACCCACTCCTCGACCATCCGGCCGCGACGGTAGAGACAGTTGGCGACCGTGCGCTTGCGGATGCGGATGTTGCGCCCGTCGACCAGGTGCTCGTCGGCGGAGAAGACGAGGTGCGAGCTGAGGAAGGCGTCGTTGCCGCGCGCCTCCCACACCACGTCCTCGGCCTGGCCGATGTGGCCGGGCGTGCTGCCCATGCGCATCGTCGTGCCCTCGATCACGCCGTCGCGGCCCACCACGGTGCCCAGGCTCGTGTGGACGATCGAGTCCGGCTCGTAGTTGTCGACGATGTAGGAGATGTCCCGGTTGACCCAGATGCGGTCGGTGACCTCGCGGATGAAGTCGTCGGGGTCCTTGTAGGGGAGGTAGGCGGCGGGGTCGAGCGTCATGAGGAGTGCCTTTCTCGATCTGTTGATCTGTCGATCTGCCGGTTCGCACAACGGTGCATGTATGCGTATGCATACGA
>NZ_JBNNJZ010001164.1:0-1082 GCF_050270335.1 Streptomyces sp. NPDC059900 | reverse complement strand
CCGCTGGGCGTGGTCGGGGTGATCTCCGCGTTCAACTTCCCCGCCGCGGTCTGGTCATGGAACACCGCGGTGGCGCTGGCCTGCGGCGACACCGTGGTGTGGAAGCCGTCCGAGCTGACCCCGCTGATCTCGCTGGCCTGCGACCGGCTTCTTGCCCGGGCCGCAGAGGATGTCGGCGCCCCGCGCGACGTGCACCGGCTCCTGCTCGGTGACCGCACCGTGGGCGAACTGCTCGTCGACGACCCGCGCGTCGCGCTCGTCAGCGCCACCGGCTCCACCCGCATGGGCCGCGAGGTCGGCCCGCGCGTGGCGGCCCGCTTCGGGCGCAGCCTGCTCGAACTCGGCGGCAACAACGCCGCGGTCGTCACGCCGTCGGCCGACCTCGACCTCGCGGTGCAGGGCATCGTCTTCGCCGCCGCAGGCACGGCGGGACAGCGCTGCACCACGCTGCGCCGCCTGATCGTCCACCGCGACATCGCCGACACGCTCATCGCGCGTCTGACCGCCGCCTACACCAAGCTCCCCGTCGGCGACCCGTTCGACGAGAACACCCTGGTCGGCCCGCTCATCTCGCCCGCCGCCCTCGATGGCATGCAGTCCGCGCTGACCAGCGTCCAGGCACAGGGCGGCAAGATCCTCGCCGGGGGCAACCGGCGCCTGGCGGACGCGGCACCGCAGGCCGCGTATGCCGAGCCGGCCCTCGTCCGCGTCGGCGAGCAGAGCGACGTCGTACGCCGGGAGACCTTCGCCCCCATCCTCTACGTCCTTGGCTACGCCACCCTGGAGGAGGCCATCGCGCTGCACAACGACGTCCCCCAGGGCCTGTCCTCCAGCATCTTCACCCGCGACCAGCAGGAGGCCGAGCTCTTCCTGTCCTCCGAGGGCTCCGACTGCGGCATCGCCAACGTCAACATCGGCACGTCAGGCGCCGAGATCGGCGGGGCGTTCGGCGGCGAGAAGGAGACCGGCGGCGGCCGCGAGTCCGGCTCGGACGCCTGGCGCGCGTACATGCGCTCCGCGACCAACACCATCAACTACTCGGGCCGCCTCGCCCTGGCCCAGAACGTCAGCTTCCACTAGGC
>NZ_JBNNJZ010001163.1:0-1083 GCF_050270335.1 Streptomyces sp. NPDC059900 | reverse complement strand
TCCCACATCAGGGCGTGTCCCCAGTCCAGTAGTTCGTGCCAGACGTACTGGGGCAGGTCGAGGACGGCGTCCCAAGTGCCGTCGCACGTCTCGCAGATCATGCGCAGCCGGATCTCCGCGAACGGGTCGGCCTCGGCCAGGGTCTCTGCCAGCGCTTCCACGACATGCGGGGGCAGAGCCATGGCCGTCACCGGCATTCCGTCCTGCTCGGCGTGCACGACGGATGCGGTGAGCAGAGAGGCCCGCGCCTGGGCGTGGTTGTCCGTGCGTGCCGCGCGACCGAGGTCGACGCTCGTCAACAACCGGCAGGTCACGGTGTATCCGTCGAGTGCGACTCGTATCGGTTCGGCCGACGTCGGCGCGATACCGTGCAACTGATCGGACGTCAGTGCCAAAACGGTGGCTTCGAGGCAGTGCGGACAGGTGCCCCGTGCCTCCACCGTCGTACCGAAGAGTGCGGTGTGCAGGCGCAGAATGCACCTGTCACGCATCCCGAGAGGCAGTCCGGCCGCGCTCTCCCCGCCCTCCCCGTTGGCCGCACCTGCAAGCAGAACGGCGCGCTCGGTCACCGAGCGCGCCGTGCCGTGGTCGAGCAGGTGCAGCAGTTCCCGCGCGAAGGCGGCGTCGCGCCGCATCACGCCGCCGGTTCGCTGAACGAGGGCTCGCTCGGCTCGGTGACGTCGTAGTCCCGTTCCCAGCCTTCGTTCTCGAGTTTGAGCGTGGCGATCAGTACGGCATTGGCGTTCGCATCCAGCTCGGCCATGGCCTGGTACTCCGAGACCCAGCACCGAAACACCTTGTACGCGAGCGCGAGTTGTCCGGCCTCGTTATAGATCTCGAGGATGATGTCCTTGCGGAAGTCGGCGAGCGACACTTCCGAGCCCAGGCCGGAGCCGAGGTTCCACACCTTGTTCGTCCACTTCTCGAACTCGGTGTCCTGTGTGACGCCGCTCTCCAAGGTGATCGCCTCGAATTCCGTACGCCCCGGCGCCCTGCGGCTCGAACTGGGATCCCCGCCCTCGCGATGGGACACCACCTCGGTGGTGCGCTTGAGCGGGCTGACCTTGCTGACCCCTGCGACTG
>NZ_JBNNJZ010001162.1:0-1083 GCF_050270335.1 Streptomyces sp. NPDC059900 | reverse complement strand
GGACGCGCCAAGGGCCTTGAGCACCGCGATGTCACCGGCGCGCTGAATCGTCCACACCGTGAAGAACGCCCCTATGACGAGCGCGGAGATGACGAAGAGGAAACCGCGCATGAGCTGAAGCGAACCGTTCTCCGCCTGGTAGGAGCCGATCGCCGTGAGCGCGTCGTCGAGGGATCTGGTCTCCGTGCCCGCCGCCTTGTCGCCGGCGGCGAAGTCGACGTCGCCGCCGGTCCGCAGCGCGATGACCGTGGCCTGGTCGTCCGCCGACGTGCCCCGGTGGCCGAGGCCCTGCCAGTCGTCGAGCGCGGTCCACACGACGGGCGTATGGCTGTACGAGGCGTCCGACGCGACCCGCGCCACCCGCTCCTCCACCCCACTCCCGCCCAGCCGCACCGTGTCCCCGGCATCGACGCCGAGGTCCGCCGCGGCCTTCTCGGAGAGCACGGCCTCGCCCGGCGCGACGCCCTCCGGCGCGATCCCGGAGTCCGGCTCCACGCCGAAGGCGGACACGGCGGCCGAGCGGTCACCGGCGGTGGCGTTGAGGGTGCTGATGCCGATGGGCTCGGCGGAGCGTACGCCGGGCCGTTCCGCCCAGGTCTCCCAGGCGCGCTGGTCCAGCTGCGAACTGGTGAAGGAGGCGGACTGGCCGGGCGGCGGGGCGGCGAAGGCGAGGCGGTCGGCGGGCAGGCCGGTGATCGCGGAGGTGTTCTCCCTGGCGAGCCCGGCCGTGAGGCCGGAAAGGAGCCCCACGAGCAGAGTGATGAGCACGACGACGGCTCCCATCAGGGCGAACCGCCCCTTGGCGAACCGAAGGTCTCTCCATGCGACGAACATGCCCCCACCCTCTGTCCGCGCGCACCCCCACGGCATCGCGCCACAGCACGCTTCACCCGAATCGAAGGGGGTAGCCCACGATCAACCTTTCGGTTGAGGGAAGCGGCGGCGGCTGCGCCTACGCTGGAAGGTCCGATGACCACCTTCACCGACCCTTCCCCCGCGCCGGGCGCACCGCCGCGGCCGGAACCGAGGGGCCGCACCCGGACCGCGGGGCGAGCCGCCCCCTCTTCCGAGGCCCTCATGCCC
>NZ_JBNNJZ010001161.1:0-1087 GCF_050270335.1 Streptomyces sp. NPDC059900 | reverse complement strand
CTCTGGCTGTCGCACGCAGTCTCACGGCCACCGGACGGGATCCTCCACATGACGACGACGCCGAACTGGGCGGACTTCCAGTACGAGATCTATCTCAACGGCATGACTGGCGCCGTACCCCGCCTGCCCACCGACCTGACCCGCCTGGAGGAGCTGACCGAGCAGCGGCTCGGCCCCGGACCGGTCGGCTATGTCGCGGGAAGCGCGGGCAACGGCAGCACCGCCCGCGCCAACCGCGAGGCACTGGAGCGGCGGCGGATCGTGCCGCGCATGCTGCGCGACGTACACGAACGCGATCTGTCCGTGGAGGTGCTCGGCCACCGGCTGCCCGCGCCGCTGGCCCTGGCTCCCATCGGCGTCCTGTCGATCATGCATCCGGACGGCGAGTCCGCCGCCGCCCGCGCGGCCGCGGCCCGCGGCGTCCCGTACATCCTGTCCTCGGCCTCCAGCACCCCCATGGAGCAGGTCGCCGAGGAGATGGGGGACGGACAGCGGTGGTTCCAGCTGTACTGGGCCAAGGACCGTGACGTCACCAAGAGCTTCCTCGACCGGGCCAAGGCCTCGGGCTTCACCGCGCTGGTCGTCACCCTCGACACCCCGCTCCTCGCCTGGCGGCCGCGCGACCTCGACCAGGCGTATCTGCCGTTCCTGCACGGGGTGGGCACCGCCAACTACTTCAGCGACCCGGCGTTCCGGGCGGGCCTGGCCAAGCCCGTGCACGAGGACCCGAACGCGGCGGTGATGCACTTCGTCGGGATGTTCGCCGATCCCGCCAAGACCTGGCCGGACCTGGCTTTCCTGCGCGAGAACTGGGATGGCCCGATCGTGCTCAAGGGCATCCTGCACCCGGACGACGCGCGCCGCGCCGCCGACGCGGGCATGGACGGCGTGGTGGTCTCCAACCACGGAGGGCGCCAGGTCGCGGGCTCCGTCGCGGCGGCCGACGCCCTGCCCCGTGTGGTGGAGGCGGTCGGCGACCGCCTCAGCGTCCTGTTCGACAGCGGCGTCCGCACCGGCGACGACATCTTCAAGGCGCTCGCGCTCGGCGCCGAGGCGGTGCTCCTGGGACGGCCCTACGCCTACGGCC
>NZ_JBNNJZ010001160.1:0-1091 GCF_050270335.1 Streptomyces sp. NPDC059900 | reverse complement strand
CCATACCTCGGGCCGGTGCTCCTTGACCCATGCCCACTGCTGGGCCTGCGACATGGCGAAGACGAAGTCCGGCTCGTCCTCGATGAGCGCGGTCATGTTCGACGTCGTACGGGCGACCTTGCGCACCGTCTCGCGCAGCGGCCACAGCCACGCGGAGTCGATGTGCGCGTGGCCGACGGCGCTGATGCGGTGGGCCGATGGCTCGGCGGGCGTGGTGAGCACGCCTTCGAGCTCGGCGCGGGCCGCGGCGGCCGAGCCGTTCACGTCCTGGAGGTCGACGGCGTCCAGGGCGCGGCCGATGGCGCGCACGATCGCGTAACGGCGCCCGGAGTCCTCGGGCAGCTCCTGCATGAGCTCGCCGAGCACTTCGAGGTCGATGACGAGCTGCCACACCGTCTCGTCGAAGACGGCGAGGTCCATGCGGGCGAGCTTGTACTGGGGCTCGCTGCCGGCCGTCTCCTTGTCGCCGAGCTGGGTGGGCAGGAAGGGGTGGTAGTCGAGGATGACGGGGTTGGACGCGGCCTCGACGTGCAGGTGTACGTCCTCGCCGCCGGTCGCCGGGGCGGCGACGCGGACCCACTGATTGCGGGGGTTGAGGCCCTTCACCGGGGTGCCGTCGGGGCGGTAGACCAGGCCCTCGCACTGGAAGCCGGGCATGTTCTCGTCGAAGCCGAGGTCGAGGATGGCCTCTACGGTCTTCCCCGCCCATGCCTCGGGGACGGTGCCGGTCACCCGGAACCAGCTGGTGGCCCAGGGGGCACCCCAGGCGGCCCCGACCTTCGTCGGCTCGGGGGTGGCGGCGAGGCCTTCCGCTACGGGTACGGGTTCACCGGGGGCGGTCCATACGGCGACGTCCAGGGGGACGGACTCGGGGTAGACGGCGGGTCGGATGCGCTCGTCGAGAACGCGCTTGAGCCGGGCTTCGATGAGGGTGCGGTCGTCGTGCATGGTGCTCTCCGTGACGTTGTTGGTGCGGGTGCGGTGTACGGGGACTTTTCCCCAACCCCGCCCCTTCCCGAAAACCCGCTCGGCGCGGGGGCCTTGTACGTACCGTCATCACCGGCTCCGCCGAGTTCGTCCTCAAACGCCGG
>NZ_JBNNJZ010001159.1:0-1093 GCF_050270335.1 Streptomyces sp. NPDC059900 | reverse complement strand
GCCCGCTAGAGAGATGGGCACCGGGGACCCGGGGACCTCCGCCCGCACGCGTCGCACCCCGCCCCGCCGCGTCTGACCGCTGGCCGGCTCCAGGGCGTTCCGCCGGGCCCCGGCCCGGGGGCCGGGGCACGGCGGAGTCCGGTGTCAGTCCCTGCGGTACTGCGCGGGTGACCCCTTCGTGGCCTCGTCCTCGTAGGAGCCGGCCTTGCCCCGGTCCACATGGAAGGTCGTCAGGGTGCTGACGGGCGAGCGCGGGTCCCGGCGGTCACCGACGACCCGCATGTGCGCGCTGAACTTCTCCGGCGTCACCTCGTACACGTCGTAGCCGTACCGGTTGCCCTCGAAGTACTTCAGGTGCGGGTTGGCCTGGCCCATCAGGGGGCCGTTGGCCGCGTTCCAGTCAGCGGAGTACGCGCCGGAGGTCACCGAGTGCGCAATGAACTCCGTTCCGATCAAGGGGGATTGGGGCTCGTCGAAGTCGGTGCGGATGTCGTCGACGAACGCCGAGTGCCAGTCACCGGTGATGACGACCAGGTCCTCGAGTCCGGCGGCGTGTACGTGGCCGAGGACCTCCTTGCGCTCGGCGAGGAAGCCGTCCCACTGGTCGGTGAACATGTACGAGCCGCCCGGACGGCCCCGTAGCTGGCTCAACATGATCGAGTTGGCCCATATGTGCCAGGCGTCGGGGGCGCGGTCGACGGTCTTCTTCAGCCACGCCTTCTGCTCGGCGCCCAGGATGGTGCCGTCGGGCAGGTTCTGCGCCGAGCGGTAAGAGCGCAGATCGAGGACGGCGAGTTCCAGCAGGTCGCCCCAGCGCCGCACCCGGTGGATCTCCGGGTCGGGCAGGACGGACCCGCCGAAGGAGTCGCGGTGCGGCATGTGCTCGAACCACGCCTGGTAGGCGGCCGCGCGGCGCCGCATGAACGGGGCGCCGCCGCCGGTGCCGCTGTAGTCGTTGACGACCTCGTGGTCGTCCCAGGTCAAAAACCACGGGTGGGCGGCGTGCGCCTCCCGCAGCGATGGATCACCCTTGTACAGGGCGTGCCGTTTGCGGTAGTCGGCGAGCGGGAGGATCTCCGGGCCGTCGGGGTCC
>NZ_JBNNJZ010001158.1:0-1099 GCF_050270335.1 Streptomyces sp. NPDC059900 | reverse complement strand
TGGATCCGGGCGCCGGAGTGATGGCGCAGGTGGTGTGGTTGGACGCCGGCCCGGAGCGGGTGGGCCGCCTGCTGGTCGTCGTGCACCACTTGGCGGTGGACGGGGTGTCGTGGCGGGTTCTGTTGCCGGATCTGCGGGCCGCCTGCGAGGCGGCGGTCGGTGGTCGGCAGCTGGTCCTTGAACCGGTGGGTACATCGTTCCGTCGTTGGTCGCAGCTGTTGTCCGCCGAGGCGGTCAGCGAGCACCGGACGGCGGAACTCCCGGCCTGGAAAGAGCTGTTGACGGGCGACGAGGCGCTGTTGGGCGGGCGAGCCCTGGATCCGGTGCGGGACACGGTGGCGGCTTTGCGTCGCGAGGAGTGGGTCGTACCTGTCGCCGTGGCCCGGACGCTGCTCTCCCGCACCGCTGCCGTCTTCCACTGTGGGGTGCATGAGGTGCTCCTTGCGGCGCTGGCGGGTGCGGTGGCGCAGTGGCGGCCGGAGTACGGAGCCGGCGTTCTCGTCGACATTGAGGGGCACGGCCGGGAAGCGCTGGCCGAGGGAGTGGATTTGTCACGCACGGTGGGCTGGTTCACCGGTGTACATCCGGTCCGGGTCGCCGCGGGCGATACGGATCTCGCCGAGGCGCAGGCGGGAGGTCCGGCAGCTGGCGCCCTGCTGAAGGCGGTCAAGGAACAGCTCCAGCGGGTTCCGGCCGACGGCCTCGGCCACGGACTGCTGCGCCATCTGAACGCGCGCACCGCACCGGAGCTGGCCGCGCTGCCCGTACCGCAGATCGGCTTCAACTACCTGGGGCGGGTCCCCGAAGTGGCCATCACCGGCGAGCCGGGCGCCTGGGAGCCGGCCGGCGAAACGGGCCCGGGCGGTGCTGCCGACCCGCAGGCCCCGGCCACCCACGCGCTGGCAGCCGGCGCGATCATCCAGGACACCCCGCACGGACCTGAACTGACCCTGTCGCTGGCCTGGCCGGGCGGCCTGCTGGACCACGCGCGGGGTGTGGCACTCGGCCGCCAGTGGCTGGACGTTCTCACCGGATTTGCCGCGCACACGGACGGCGACCCCGCTGCCGGCGGCCACACCCCCTCCGACCTCCCCCTGCT
>NZ_JBNNJZ010001157.1:0-1102 GCF_050270335.1 Streptomyces sp. NPDC059900 | reverse complement strand
ATGTGGTGTACCGCAAGACCAACCGAGGCAACGGCAAGAACACCACCCTCCGTCGCGATGACGGGACCCCCGTCCACGGCGAGCAGGCCAGAATCGGCGTGCCGCCCATCTTCACCGAGGGACGCGCAGGGCAGTTGATGACAGCTCTGAAGAGGCTCGGCTTCCAGAAGGACCGGCAGAGCAACCGTGTCTACTCCCTCACCGGCCGGATTCACGGCCACTGCGGCGAGGTCTATACGGGTTGCGGCACGAGCCGCACTTACCGCTGCAAGGGGACTCTGGCTGACCAGTCCTGCCGTGAGCCGTACTTCGGAGCCGACGACATCGAAGGAGCTGTCTGGGCCGAGCTGCCGCGTCTCCTCGCAGCCGATGGTTCCGTGCGTGATTTTGTCGCCCGGAGGGGCGCAGGCCTCCCCAGAGGCAGGGAGAAGTACGAGAAACGAGTCGCGGACCTCGCGGCCGAAATCACGGGTCACGAGCACCTGATCGAGGTCCGTGTTCCGGAGTACGTGCGGGCCGGCCTCGCTCCGGCAGTGCTGGAAGCCTCCGTCGCGCAGTTGCAGCGGGAGCTGGAGGAGTTCCGGT
Organism: Streptomyces sp. NPDC059900; assembly: GCF_050270335.1. Lineage (NCBI taxonomy): Bacteria > Bacillati > Actinomycetota > Actinomycetes > Kitasatosporales > Streptomycetaceae > Streptomyces > Streptomyces sp. NPDC059900. The sequence goes on along the minus strand of NZ_JBNNJZ010001157.1, from coordinate 517 downwards.
TGCAGCGCAAGATCGCCGAGGAGCGGTTGGAGGACTACGCCAACCACGAGCGTCGGGCGCACAACCTGTTGGACATCGCGAATGGCGCCAAGGAACGGCTGAGGACTCTGACGCTCGAAGAGCGTAAGGAGATCTTCGACATGTTCGACCTACACGTAGTCCCCGGGGACATGGCCGACGTACGCAAGCCTGGTAACAGGTGCCTCGTCAGCGAGTGGCACTGGGAGACCGGGACGCTGGTTCCGCCGAATCCCACGGACGAGGAGTGGGAGACGGTGCTGAGCGTTCTCCGGCTCCACTTCTCCGGGAAGGCCAAGAAGCACTTCATTACGAAGTACGACATTCGCGAGCAGTTCTGCGGCATGCTCCACCGGCTCCGTCACGGGATCTCCTGGGTCGACATGCCGAATACATGGGGGCCGGTGAACCCCATGAGGGAACGCCAGCTCACGTGGTGGAAGAAGGGGGTGTGGCCGGAGCTGATGGTCGTGTCGGGCGCCGACGAGCGAGGGTCACA
>NZ_JBNNJZ010001156.1:0-1103 GCF_050270335.1 Streptomyces sp. NPDC059900 | reverse complement strand
GTATGGCTTCACGCCCTGACATGGATGGAAGGAGGCGAGTGCCGTGCAGTTCACACCTTTCCCGCGCTCCCTCTTCCGCTGTCCCGGCGTGGATCGTCAGTTCTGACCGGGAGCGCTCCAAGCAGCCTGTATCCCGGAGGAACCCATGACCGATCTGGTCATCCGCGCGCTCTCCGCGCGCGACGCTCATCTCTTTGACGCACTGCCCGACCCGCTGGACGCTCGTGAAGCCCACCGGCGCACCCAGTTCCGCCCCGAGTGGAAGCGCGTCGCCCTGCGCGACGGTGAGGTCGTCGCACGCGGCGCCTGGTGGGGCGGGCCCGACGACGCGGAGCCCGTCAACATCAACTGGTTCGATGTGGCCGAGGGCGAGGAGGAGGCCGGGGCCGAACTCCTGCGCTCCGCTTCCCGGCAGGTCGAACTCGAGATCAACCTGCCCGGCGACTGGCGGGACAGGCCCGGCCTGCGCGCAGCCGCCGAGGCGCGTTTCGCCGCCGCACGATCCGCCGGGTACGACCTCCTGGTGGAGCGCTTCCTGTACCGCTGGACCCCGGAGCGGGGTCTGCCCGAGCGGCCCGGACGCCTGCGCTTTCGCGCCGAACCCGACGACACCGTGTTCCTCGACGCGTTGCGCCGCATCCACTCCGTCACCCTGGACGCCCACGCGCTGAAGTCCATCGAGGAGGGCGGCCTCGACCAGGCCGCCCGGGAGGAACTCGACTTCTTCCACTGGTGCCCCTCCCCGCGGGAGTGGTGGCAGGTCGCCCACACCCCGGAGGGCGACCTGGTCGGCATCCACATCCCGGCCCACAACCCCTCCGGACCGACCGTCGGCTTCATCGGAGTGGTTCCGGAACAGCGCGGGCAGGGCCACGCCTACGACCTCCTTGCGGAGTGCACGCACTTCCTGGTCGAGCAGGGCGCGGAGTTCGTCACCGGAGCGACGGACCGTGGCAACTTCCCCATGGCCGCGAACTTCACCAGGGCGGGCTTCCCCGTCGTCCGTGAACGCATCAACTTCCACCCGGCGGGCCGAGCGGCCTAGCCAGACGGCGACATAGCAAGGGGTGAGCGGTCGGCGGCAAGAGCGGGGTGGACTATGG
>NZ_JBNNJZ010001155.1:0-1105 GCF_050270335.1 Streptomyces sp. NPDC059900 | reverse complement strand
AGAGCGCGATCGAGGCGCAGACGCTTCTGCAGACCTTCGAAGAGGTCGACACCCTGACCGCCGGGACCTCCGGCGAACCGGAAGACGACTGACCCCGGCCGCTCGCGCCGGCCGACGCCACGGCCGTCCGGCGCGCCCTGTGAAAGACGCCTGCCGCCCCGCCCGTACGACGACGGGGCGCGCCGGCACGAACGACAACCGACCAGAAAGGGCGCCCGGTGGCCGATCGGTACGATCCCAAGTCCGGTGAGAACCTCGACAAGTTCGACGACGCGAAAGACCCGTCGGGCGACACCTGGGCCACCCTGGTCAAGCACATCACCGGCTATCCGGTGCCGGACCGCGGCACCGTCTTCGACACGCTCCGTTCGGATCACGGCGGCAAGCTCTTCCGGATGGACATCAAGGAGCGCAGCCTCAGCCTCGTCGTCAAGGACTCCGGGTTCCTGACGAACAAGGGCGAGGACTACGACATCTACTTCTTCGACAGCGGCAAGAAGATGTCGATCATGCAGGCCCGGATCGTCTTCGAGGGCCGCGTGAAGGCCGGCGAGGAGATCATCTTCGACAGCCCCGGGTCCGACAACGTCCACGACGCCCAGGTCCGCGAGGGCAACGAGTTCACGGACTACAACAAAGACAAGATGAGCACGATCCCGCTCGCCCGGTACATGAACGGGCCGCGCGCCGCGCTGCTCGCTCTGCTGGGCGGCGGCACCCAGGACGCCCGCTTCAGCAACCTGAGCGTGGAAGGGGGCGGTGTCGTCGACCTGAACTCCTTCAACACCACAGGGGACTCGTTCGACTTCGCCGCCAAGTTCTTCAGGGACCACGCGACGGTCCTCAAGGACTGGGAGGACCGCTTCGGCCGGGACGACGCGAGCTGGAAGGGCGGGGCGGCGGAAGTCTTCCGCAGCCTGCTGAAGAAGATCCGCGAGAACTACGACAACTACGTCGAGACCTTCGACTCATCGGCCGGTACGGGCGACGAGGCGGGCACCGGCAACACGGTGTACTCGCGAGCCCTGTCGCTGGGCCGCAAGTACCTGGAGGACTCCGCGTCGAAGCTGCTCGACGCGTGGCTCGACTGGGCCAAGTCCTCCTA
>NZ_JBNNJZ010001154.1:0-1113 GCF_050270335.1 Streptomyces sp. NPDC059900 | reverse complement strand
GATCCCGGGTGAGTACGCGGACGCCCCGACCCAGGGCCGCCGATGCTGCCGCGCCCCCTGCCGACCGCAGGAGCGGACGCGGCGACTCCTGCCCTTTGTCATCCCGCCGTCCGGGCTTCCGGCCGGCTGAAGTCCGGAACGTCCTTCCCTTGAGCACCGACGAAATCACCGAGGCACCGCCCGCGCCCGCCCACCCGCGGACTCTTGCCCCCGATACGCCCGCGCGCACGCGTCCGCGCATCCTGCCCCGCCTCGCGGGCCGGGCCCCCGCGCCGCCGCCCGCGGGCACCGCCCTGCACAACATCAGTGCCGTCACCGCCGTACTGCTGGCCCTGGTCGCCGTCGGCTCCGTCGTCCACGAACCGGTGCTCATACCCCCGCTGGCGGCGTCCGCCGCGATCGTGCACAGCGTCCCCCGGCTGCCGCTCGCCCAGCCGCGCAGCGTGATCGCGGGGCATCTGCTCTGCGCCGGTGTCGGCTACGCGGTCGTGGCCGCCCTCGGCAGCGCCCCCTGGGCCGCGGCGCTGGCCGCGGGCATCGGCCTGGCCGTGATGACGGCGGCGCGCACCCCGCACTCGCCGGCCTGCGCCACCGCCGTGGTCATCGTCCTGCGCGAGCCCCGGCCCGCCACCTTCGTGCCCCTGCTCGCCGGGGCCGTCCTCGTGCTCGTCCTCGCGGGGTGGGCCGCCTCGTGCGCACGTCCCAGCGCGCCACGCTATCCCGCGTACTGGTGGTGATCAGTTGTGATGTCCTTGGCGTGACGGCCGGGGCATGGAACCGGAGGAACCCGGGCACCTGCGCTGTCGTGCGGAACGCAGGACACGGAACCTGCGCCTACATCAGTGCGAGAAGGGATACGCGATGACAGCGGCTCGGACAGTGACGTTCCCCTCCGGAGCGAGCGTGCCGGCCCTGGGCCAGGGCACCTGGCGCATGGGCGACGATCCTGCGCGCCGGACCGAGGAGATCGCCGCCCTCCGCAGGGGCGTCGACCTGGGCATGACGCTGATCGACACGGCGGAGATGTACGGCAGCGGCGCCTCGGAGGAGCTCGTCGGCGAGGCGATCCGCGGGCACCGCGACGACGTGTTCCTGGTGAGCAAGGTGCTGCCG
>NZ_JBNNJZ010001153.1:0-1114 GCF_050270335.1 Streptomyces sp. NPDC059900 | reverse complement strand
CCCGAGGGCATGGCACGGGTCATCTCCGAGGTCCTCGAACGCCCGGTCCGCGTGCGGCAGACCAGCTGCGCGGACTACAAGGCGACGATGCTGCGCCACGGGGCGAGCGAGGCCTGGGCGCAGGGGCTTGCCGACATGACGCAGGCCCTGAACTCCCTGGGTTTCTACGGCGCCGACGCGCCGCAGACCCCGCAGTACGCGCCCACCGGCTTCCGCCAGTGGTGCCAGGAGGTGCTCAGGCCTGCGGTTCTGGCCTAGGGTCCTGCGGTCCTGACCTGGAGTCCTGCAGTCCCGGCCGAGGGGTGCGGCAGCGAAAAGGCCATGCCCCGTGCCGAACTGCACCGATAGGTTTGCCTCATGGCCGAACCCACCGGTGGCACTGACTCCGACTCGACGTTCGTACGGGGCATGGCCATCTTTTCCGCCGTCATCACCGCCACTCTTTACCTCCTTGGCCTCGTGGCCATCGGGCTGGCCGTCAGCGAGGTCGGGGAAGGCGCGGACTCCACGCCCATGCACCAGTGCCGCTACACCTCCCATCGTCCGGCCGGGGCACAGGTGTTGGAGCACGACGTGCGGTTCCTGCCGTTGCACGTGATGTGCCGTACCACCGACGGTCGGGCCTTCACCGCTCCGGTCGTTCCGTCCTGGCTCAACCCCGCCCTCGCGGCGTCCTTCGCGAGCACTGTCGCGTTCACGGCCGGCGCCTTCCTCCAGGCGAACCGGCGGGCGGCGGCACGGCACGAACACGCAGACGCGCAACAGGCCCGCCCGGCCGCCGAGCGGGCATCCGATACATGATCAGACGTGTGCGTGATCAGACGTGCCCGCGCTGCATCCGCAGCCAGGCCTCGATGACCGCGTAGTCCTCGTCCGTGATACCCCGCCGGGGATCGATCCGGCGCAGCAGGGCCGGTCCTGAGTGGTGTGCCTCCACCCGGGCGGCGTCGGCGTCGGTGATCTCGTCGTCGACCCAGGCGAAGGGCCGTCCGGCCGCCCAACTGATGAGCGGGCGGGTCTTCCAGTGCAGTCCGTTTCGCTCGTCCTCGTCGGCCGGTTCCGGCCAGCGCACCAGCGGCAGTTGCGGAAGGCCCAGCCAGGGCGCGATGCATTC
>NZ_JBNNJZ010001152.1:0-1123 GCF_050270335.1 Streptomyces sp. NPDC059900 | reverse complement strand
ACCGCCTGGCACCCCTTCCACGTCAACTACATCGCCACCCGCGTCCTGGGCATGGAACTCACCGCCCTGGACGCGGACCTGGACGCCTTCAACGCCTCCGTCTACATGGATCCCGGGCGCCGCTTCCTGCTCGGCGTGCTGTCCCTGCACACCGAGCAGGAGCCGGAAGGCCCCGAACGCACCTTCCTCGTCCTGGAGACGACCGAGGCCGACACCATGCACGGCGACCTCCTGGAATACTTCTACGAGTTCGTGCGCACCCGGGTCGACGGCAGGCTGCCGCTGCTGCTCAAGCCCGCCAACCACGGGCAGGAGGAGGCCCTTGCGGCCATCAGCGAACTGCGCGTGCCGCGCATCCTGAGCCACGAACTCTTCGGCTCCAGGACCCGCACCCCGCTGAACACCGGCGAAGCCACCGGACGGCTGCGGTACTTCGCGACCCACGAGGCCTACGCGGCGGCCGAGGCCTCACTCGGCTGGGCGGACATCGTGGCCATGCCCTGCCTGCCCGACGACGTGCCCCGGGTGGCCGGATTCCTCAACACCGCGCCCATCACCCCGCTCTCGCACACCAATGTCCTGGCCTCCGGCTGGGGCATACCCAACGCGATCGTGCGCGACCTGGAACAGCTCGTCGAGAAGGACGCCCTGGACGGCGCATGGGTGCGCTACCGGGTGCGCGAGGACGCGATATCCCTGGAGCGCCTGGAGCACGAGCCGGCCCTGCACGCCCCGGCCTGGCACCAGCAGCGCATCCGCCTCGAACCGCCCCTGCTCGAAGAGGCCCCCGTTTTGGCCCTGCACCGGCTGCGCAGCGCCGACCGCGACCGCTACGGCACCAAGGCGGCCAACCTCGGCGAACTGCACCACGTACTCGACAGCCGCACGGCCGACCTGACCGCCTTCTACGGGCAGCCCCGCCCGCCGCGCGACAACCTCCTGGGGCACCTGGCGGCCCGCCTCGGGCTGAGCGCACCCTCCGCGGGCGAACTGCGCGCCAGGGCAGCCGAATTCGTGGCGAAAGCCGTCGACGCGCCGCAGGGCGTCGCCCTGCCCTTCGCCCTCCAGCAGCACTTTTTGGCCTCGTCGCCCGCCCTCCAGCAGGGCATCGGCAAGCTCAAGC
>NZ_JBNNJZ010001151.1:0-1126 GCF_050270335.1 Streptomyces sp. NPDC059900 | reverse complement strand
GCCCGGCCTGTACGAGGGCGAGATAGCCGTCAGCGCGCCCGGCGCCCCGGAGCGCGTGCTGCCGCTGCGCCTCACCGTCGGCCAGGACGTCGTCGCGGACGGCGGCGCCGGTGAGCCCTGGCGGCTCGCGCGCCTCGGGTGGCTGGACTCGGCGCTCGCGCAGGACGACGAGCCGGTGGCGCCGTTCACCCCGGTCGAGGTCACCCCTGTCGAGATCACCCCGGTCGAAGTCACCCCGGACGAAGCGGCGGACGCGGCGGGCGGGCATCGGCTCACCATCCTGGGCCGCACGGTCGAACTCGGCCCCGACGGCCTGCCCCGGCGGCTCCTCTCCGCCTTCACCCCGGCCGTCACGCGCGCCGACGGGCCGCCGCGCGACCTGCTGGCCGCGCCCGTGACGCTGGATGTCGGCCACCGCCTCGAACACGGACCGCTCAGCCTGGACCGGCCGGGCCCGGCGCGGGCGCGCTGGTCGTCGCGGGCCGCCGGTCGTGACGTACTGCTGCACACGGAGGGCGAGTTGGAGGCCGACGGCTTCCTCGTGGTGCGCGCCACGCTGGAGGCCACGGCCGACACCGAGGTCGACGTGACGCTGGACGTGCCGGTCCGCGAGGAGATCGCGCGCTATGCGATGGGGCTCGGCCTGACGGGCCGGGCGTGTCCGGCCGCGTACGACTGGAACTGGGACACACCCACCCGCAACCAGGACGCGTTCTGGCTAGGCGACCCGGCGGCGGGTCTCCAGCTCAGCCTGCGCGACGAGCACTACGCACGGCCGCTGAACACCAACTACTACCGGGAGAAGCCCCTGCGCACACCGCACTCCTGGGCAGGCGACGGGGCGGGCGGGGTGCGCCTTCGCACGAGCGAGGGGGTGCGCCGCCTCTCCGCCTTCAGCGGGCCGCTCGCGCTGCGCGCCGGCGAGAGCCGGTGCTTCGAGTTCCGGCTGCTCCTGACCCCGTTCAAGCCCCTCGACCCGGCGCGGCAGCTCTCCGAGCGCTACTTCCACGCGTACGTCTCACCCGCCGAGATCGCGGAGTACGGCGCGAACGTCGCCAATCTGCACCACGCGACGCCGCCCAATCCGTACATCAACGATCCGCTCCTGGGCGCCGACGCCCTGCAC
>NZ_JBNNJZ010001150.1:0-1127 GCF_050270335.1 Streptomyces sp. NPDC059900 | reverse complement strand
CCTTTGGCGTCGTCGCTCGCGGGAGAAACACGCCATGAACCACATCACCGCCGCCGCGAGTTCCGTCCCACCGACCCACCTTCAGGCCGGCACCAAACACCCCGCACACACCTCCGCCGGCCTGGTCGGCGACACACCCCTCCTGTGGATCGGAGCGCCCTTCACCGCCGCCCGGCGCGGCTTCTGGGCCAAGCTCGAAGGCCACAACCCCGGCGGCATCAAGGACCGCAGCGCCCTGTACATGGTGCGGGCCGCCCGCGAGCGCGGCCAACTGACGCCCGGCGCGCGGATCGTCGAGTCCACCTCCGGCACCCTCGGCCTCGGCCTGGCCCTCGCCGGGAACGCCTTCGGTCACCCGGTCACGGTCGTCACCGACCCCGGCATGGAACCGCTGATGTCCGGACTGCTCACCGCCTACGGAGCCCGCATCGAGGTCGCCGAGACCCCGCACCCCACCGGCGGCTGGCAGCAGGCGCGCCGCGACCGCGTCGGGGAACTCCTCGCCCGCCATCCCGGCGCGTGGTGCCCCGACCAGTACAACAACCCCGACAACGTGGCCGCCTACGCGCCGCTGGCCCATGAACTCGTCGCCCAACTCGGCCGGATCGACACCCTCGTCGTCTCCGTCGGAACCGGCGGCCACTCCGCCGGCATCGCCTCCGTCCTGCGCGATTCCTTCCCGCACCTGCGCGTGGTGGGAGTGGACACGACCGGCTCCACCATCTTCGGCCAGCCCGCCGCTCCCCGCCTGATGCGCGGTCTGGGCAGCAGCATCTACCCCCGCAACGTGGCCTACGGCCTCTTCGACGAGGTGCACTGGGTGGCGGCACCCGAGGCCGTCTGGGCCGCCCGCGAACTCGCCCGCCGGCACTACGCCACCGGCGGCTGGAGCGTCGGCGCCGTCGCCCTCGTCGCACGCTGGCTGGCCCGCACCCAGTCCGCCGAGCACCGTATCGTCACCGTCCTGCCCGACGGCCCGCACCGCTACCTCGGCACCGTCTTCGACGACGCCTACTGCCGCGAACACGACCTGCTCGGCCACCCGCCAGCCGAAGACCCCGACGAGATCGCCCGCCCCGCCGACCGCGTCGTCACCCGGTGGACCCGCTGCACACACATCACCGACC
>NZ_JBNNJZ010001149.1:0-1129 GCF_050270335.1 Streptomyces sp. NPDC059900 | reverse complement strand
CTCGCGAACGTCCGCGACGGTGGCGACGGCCCACTGGGCGGCGCGCTCGTCCATGCCGAAGCGCAGGGTGCCGGCCCGGTCAGGGAGCCGGAGACCGACTTCGGGGAGCAACTCGAACATGCGCAGATGGTCGCAACCCATGGCACTGCGCCACAAGTTTGCCGATCGGGCACGCGAGGTCTGCCCTGTGCCAGCTCGGTGCCGGTTCGGGCAGCAACGGCTCGATGAGCAAGCACATGCGTCGCGGGCGGCTGTGCGGCCCTGCTGCAGGTGTTCAGAGGGCTTTGCCGCGGGCGATGTAGAGGTTCATGCCGGCGAAGTCGAGGGTGATGTTGTAGGGCTTGTGGAAGGTGTGGAAGAACGCTGCCCGGACGTTGAATCCGTAGGGCGCGAGGGCGGCTTGCGGGTGGGTTTCGCAGTAGATGCTGCGGGCGGCGGCGTTGCCCAGGCGGATCTCGCGGGGATAGCACGGGAAAGTGGTGGCGGGATGGCTGTGGGCGAACGTCCCGATGGGGCGGTCGTGGTCGGTGCGGATGTTGAGCTGCTGGGCGGTGGGCCCGAAGAGCACGGCGGCGCTTTCGCCGCCGCTTCCGCCGAAGTTGACACCCACCACTCCGGTGCGGGAGCCGGCGATGCTGCCCGTGGTGTGCAGGTACTGGTCGGCCAGCCACAGGGGCAGGGGCTCGGCTCCCGCCCGCAGCGCGGCGGCGCGCGTCGTGCGGGCCGATGCGGGGGTGGGGCGGCGCAGGATCAGTTTCCGCCCCGCGTAGTCGAAGGTGGTCAGCAGGTGCTGGAAGACCCACGTGCCGATCATGCCGTCGCTGCCGGTGCCGGTCTCCTGGCCCGACTCGGTCGACGACCAGCCCACCGGAACGTTGCGCAGTTCGATGCCGCCCAGCCGCAGGGAGTCCAGGATTCCGTAGTAGGCCCACATGGAGCCGCCCTCGAATTCCACCTTCTGACGGGCGAGGGGGCGCAGACCGGCCTCCTTGGCCGCCGCCGCGCCCAGGCTCAGATTCGAGGCACCGGTGTAGAACGTGAAGGCCTTGGCCGGTCCGCCGTTGAGCGAGGCCTCGACCAGCGGCATCGGGTCCATCTGCTGTATGGGCAGCCGGGCGGTGTCGCCGTG
>NZ_JBNNJZ010001148.1:0-1130 GCF_050270335.1 Streptomyces sp. NPDC059900 | reverse complement strand
CTACACCACACAGCGGGGCACTACCTGTCGGCCGACAGAATCGGGATTCTCACGCAACGCGGGGAGACGCACGCTGAGGATGTCCGGTCGGCTCGGTAGGGTCGTAGTACATCGAGCTGGAGGGGTAGTTGAATGGCCACCGACATTGTCATTGCGCAGACGACCGTCGACGACCAGGGCAAGGCGGAGGCGCTGGCGCGAGGTGCGGTTGAGGGGAAGCTGGCGGCCTGTGCCCACATCGACGCGCCGTTCACCGCCGTCTATCGGTGGAAGGACGCCATCGAGACCGCGCAAGAATGGCGGATTTCGTACAAGACGACAGTGGATCGGCTCCCGGAGCTTGGCGCATGGGTGGCCCAGCAGCACCCGTACGATGTTCCAGAGTGGATCACTCTTCCCGTGACCGGCGGGTCCGAGGCGTACCTGTCCTGGGTTGTCGAGGAGACGACCGCGTCCTGAAGAGGCGGCGGACAGAGCGTCGGCGCGCGTGCCCTGAACCTCGCGTTGGCTCAGGAACTGGGCGCAGGTTCAGGACGCGAATCGCCGCAGGTGGTCAGCGAGTTCCCGTTCACTGTCGGGGAGCCAAGCGGCGACCGTCCGGGCCCGCTCCTTACCCATCGTGTTGGGCTTGGCCTGTGTTGCGGATGCGAACTGACGTGACACGTAGACCCCTTGATCGACGTCGCCTCCGCGCAACAGCGCCGATGCCAGGTCGCCGAGGACGACGACGCCACCGTCGGACAGGCCAGTTCCGAGGCGTTTGACCGCGCTGTCTGCCGTGGTGATCAGCTCTTGCCGCCGCAACTGTCCGTATACGGATAGTGCGAGCGAGTCCATTCGGTACGGGGTGACGAACCGAACCCACGCCTGCTCGCTGGTGTGGTCCGCGAAGTCGTAGGCGAATCGTGCGCGATCTAGTGCACGCAGTGCGCCAGTGTCATCGCCGAACTGTGCAGCCTCCTCCGCGTGTCTGCCATGGACCCAGGCGGCAGCGGCGGCGTTGCCATGACCACGCACATCCTGTGCAGCCTGGGTAAGGAACTCCAGCCTCTCCTGCGGGGTCGGAGAACCGTAGCTGGCGTAGGTCAGGGCCAAGGCCCGTAGCGGTGGGTGACCTGCGGTCTGTGCAC
>NZ_JBNNJZ010001147.1:0-1134 GCF_050270335.1 Streptomyces sp. NPDC059900 | reverse complement strand
CGTCAACACCGGGGACTTCGACGATCTGCGTGCCATCGCCGCGCTGCGCGAACGCTACCCCTTCTGGCTGCACGTCGACGCCGCCTTCGGCGCCTTCGCCGTCCTGTCGTCCGCGCACCGGCATCTGGTCGACGGCCTGGACCTGGCCGACTCGATCTGCATCGATCTGCACAAATGGCTGAACGTGCCCTACGACAGCGCCGTGCAGTTCACCCGCAGCCCCGACCTGCAAACCAGCGTCTTCCAGAACGCGGCGGCCTACCTCGGCCCGCTCGGTGACACCCCCGACCTGGCCCACCTCACCCCGGAGAACTCCCGCCGCCTGCGCGCCCTCGCCGCCTGGTTCACCCTGCGCGCCTACGGACCAGACGGCCACCGCGAGATCACCGAAAGGTCCATCAACTGCGCCCGCACCCTGGGCGAAGCCGTCACCGGCATCCCCGGCCTGCGACTTCTGGCACCGGTCCGCCTGAACGTCGTCTGTTTCACCCTCGCAGAAGACCCCACGGCAGAACGACTTGCCGCCCTCACCGCGCAGCTGGCCGAAGAAGCCTTCCTCACGCCCACCGTCCTCGACGGTGTCCCCGCACTGCGAGCCGCCTTCAGCAACTGGCAGACCACCGACACCGACACCCGGCGGGTAGCCGGGGCACTGCGGGCCGCAGTACGGGAGTTGTGCTGACCGGTGGCGCTCGGGACCCGGCCGGCACGGCACCGGGCCGGCCGGTCAGTCCCGAATCAGCCGCTGCGGCCTATCACCTCACGGACCCAGCCCGTGTAGGCGGGCGCACTGGTGTAGAGCCCCGGGCCCTGGCTGCAGCGCACGCCCGGCGTGCCGGGGCCCGAGGTAACGCCGATGAGTTCCCAGCGGCCCTTGCGGTTCCGCTGGAGCTGGGGGCCGCCCGAGTCGCCGTTGCACGCCATGGCGCCGGGTACCTGGCTGATCGTGCACAGGCGGGTGCTGTCGGCATAGCCCGGCGCGCACTGGTCGGGTGCACCCCTGCGCGTGTCGAGTTCCTGGAGCCGGTTCGGGAACACCCAGCCGGTGGGGTCGGGTGCGTCCGCGATGGTGCCGAAGCCCAGGATTCGGGTCGGGGTGCCGGCCGGTCCCGGCGCGTCGGCGATGCGGAGGGG
>NZ_JBNNJZ010001146.1:0-1140 GCF_050270335.1 Streptomyces sp. NPDC059900 | reverse complement strand
GATCGATGTAGACCGGGTAGGTGGTGTCCTTGCCGGTCATCAGCCCCGTGTCCGGGGTGAGTTCGAGACTGTCGTCCGTGACCTGGACCGGCATGGCCGCCTGCTGGGCGCCGTGGCCCGGCTCGAACTCATCCGCGGCCCGGGGCCCCGCCGGTTGCTCTGCGGCGGTTTTCGCTTTCAGGCCGACCGGGGCGGTGGAGGTGCTGTCCCACATGCGCGGCGTGGGGGCGGTGAAGAGCTCCTGGCCACCGGGATTGAGGGCGCTGAGGTTGCCGTGTTCGTCGGCGGTGACCTTCACGCCGTCGCTGGACATGTCGTAGGCGATGGTCTTCAGGTCTGGATTGGCAGCCGCCTCGGCGGTCTTGACCACAAGGAGCTGGGCGAAGCCTGAGGCGTCTGCCCTCAGTTTCAAGTCGACGTCGGGCAGTACGTCGGGGTAGGTGACGGTGCTATCGGCGATGCTCGGCTTGGGCAGGGCGGTATGCCAGGCCAGCGAGATGCTGCGGCCGTCGCGGGTGATGGTGGCCAGCGGCCCGGTCCCCCCGCCGGAAAACTGCAGTCCCACGGTGGTGGCCTTGGGGGCGATCTTCCCGTCGTCGCCCAGATGCAGGCTGGTGTCGATGTCGACCAGCTTGTTGCCCTGCCGGGCCCACTGGGCGGTGGCATAGCGCTCTTCGGTGAAGGTTCCCGAGGGGTTGGCGAACACCTGGGAAGCCTCGGTGCGTTGGGAGGGCACCTCCACCGGCTCGCCGGTCTCGGCGGCCTCCTCGAGTGCGACGCGCTGCTCCACGGTGCGCCCTGCTTCCGCCGGGTTGGCGGAGGGTCCTGCGGCTGCCGGGGTTGGCGCCAGGAGCGGCACGGCCAGCGCGAGCGCGGTGGCAGCTGCTAGCGGAATGCGGCGGGACACGGCTCTCAGCCGCCGCCTCTGACGGTGTCTCATTACGTTTCCTTCACATCATTCTGCACGGTGATTGCGCGCCTCGAAACACCGACAATCGAGCACCCTGAAGGGTTGTGCTGAATTTTCATTTTTCTTGGATCGACTCAAACAAGCCATCTGACCTGCATGTTGACTGTCTAACTTCAGTCTGGATCCGCCAGAACGAGAGCGATACGACATGAATGTCCCCTGAATGTAAC
>NZ_JBNNJZ010001145.1:0-1151 GCF_050270335.1 Streptomyces sp. NPDC059900 | reverse complement strand
GGCTTGAGCCGGTCGGAGAGCGAGATGGTGGCGTAGTCGTGGCCCAGCGGAGCGCCCGCGCGGGCGGCGGCCGCGTTGGCCGCCGTCACGCCCGGAAGCACCCGTACGGGCAGGTCCGCGTACTGCTTCTGGGAGGCCACCTCGAGGACGGCCGTCGCCATGGCGAAGACACCCGGGTCGCCGCCGGAGACCACGGCCACGCGCCGCCCGCGCCGGGCCAGGTCCAGGGCGAACTCGGCGCGCTCGGATTCGACCTTGTTGTCGGAGCCGTGGCGCACCTGCCCCGGACGGACCGGTACCCGCTCCAGGTAGGTGGTGTAGCCGACCACGTCGTCGGCGGCGGCCAGGACCCCGCGGGTCTCGGGCGTCAGCCACAGCGGACCTGCGGGGCCGGTGCCGACCACGGCCACCTCGCCGGAGTCCGGGGCGCGCTCGGGCCGGGGCGCGTCGATCCTGCTGGGCAGGACCGCGACCGCGAAGTACGGCACGGAGCCGGCGTCGACCGCGGCAAGATCGTCGATGCGCTCGCCGGCCATCGTGGCGCGCTCGACGTAGTGGGCCTCGGGCAGCCTCCCGGAGGTCTCGAAGGCGCGGCGCACGGCGGGGAACGTACGGCCCAGCTTCATCACCACCGCCGCGTCGGTGGCGGCAAGACGGGCGGTCAGCTCCTCCTCCGGCAGGGTGCCGGGCAGGATGGTGAGCACCTCCTCGCCCTCGGCGAGCGGGGTGCCGAGCCGTGCGGCCGCCGCGCTGACGGAGGTCACACCGGGGATCACCTCGGTGGGATAGCGGTCGGCGAGCCGCTTGTGCATGTGCATGTACGAGCCGTAGAAGAGCGGGTCGCCCTCCGCGAGGACGGCGACCGTGCGTCCGGCGTCCAGGTGCACCGCGAGGCGGGCCGCGGCCTCGGTGTAGAAGTCCTCCATCGCGCCCCGGTAGCCGCCGGGATGGTCGGTGGTCTCCGTCGTGACGGGGTAGACCAGCGCTTCCTCGATGTGGTCGGCGCGCAGGTGCTTGGCCGCGATGGACCGGGCGATGGACCGTCCGTGCCGGGCGCTGTGGTAGGCGATGACATCGGCCTCACCGATGACTTCCACCGCCCGCAGGGTCATCAGGGACGGATCGCCGGGGCCGAGCCCCACGCCGTACAG
>NZ_JBNNJZ010001144.1:0-1159 GCF_050270335.1 Streptomyces sp. NPDC059900 | reverse complement strand
GCAGCTGCTCCCGCCGGGCCTGCCGGGACAGGCGGCTCGGTGTGGTGGCCATGGTCTCCCTTGCGGTCGTTCTCCAACCTAAGCTACAAAATGTAGCTTCATCGATGCGAGGGGGAACCCGCAGTGGGACAGCCGCAATCGGTACTGATCCTGGGCGGTACGGGGCAGACGGGCGCCCGGGCCGCCGCCCTGCTGCGCCAATGGCATCCGGCACTGCCGCTGACGATCGCCGGCCGCGACATCGACCACGCCCGGCGGGTGGCCGACGAACTGGGCACCGCAACAGCGGTGACCACCGACCTGCGGCACGGCGAACTCGGCCTGCCGGCAGAGCACCACTACTCGGCGGTGATCGCCGCACTGTGGGACAAGCACCTGAACGGGCTGCGCTACGCCCAGCACCGCGGGCTGCCCTACCTCAGCATCTCCAGCGGCCTGGCGGACATCGCGCCGGAGGTCGTCGCGGGCGCCCACCGGACAGACGCCGCGCCGATCCTGCTGGCCAGCCACTACTGCGCCGGCAGCGTCGTCCTGGCGGCTCTGCACTCGGCGCGGCAGCTCGACCGGATCGACACCATCCGCATCGGTGCCGTCCTGGACGAGCAGGATACCGGCGGGCCCGCGGGAAAAGCGGATCTGCAGCGCTGGTCCGCCGCCACCCCGGCGGCAATGGTGCGCCAAGACGGAGTCTTCACCTGGATCAGCGGCCCGGACGCACAAGCGCAGGTGCGCAGCACCGACGGCACCGTTGTGCCCGCCCAGAGCATCGCCATCCTCGACGTACCAAGCCTGGCCCTGGCGACGAACGCGCCCGATGTCCGCTTCGACTTCGCCGTCGGCGAATCCGTCGGCCGGCGCCGCGGCGAGCCCGCGTCCTTCGAGGTCCGGATCGACATCGAGGGCGCTGATCGAGGGGGCGCGCCGATCCGCAGGAGCAGCTACCTGGTCCATCCGGCAGGGCAGTGCCCCCTGACCGCACTGGGCATCGCACTGGGCACCGAGCGCTTGCTCGGACTGCGCGGCGAGGCCGTCACGCCGGGCATCCATATGCCCGAGGCGCTGATCGACCTGGCCTATGTGGTCGAGCGGATGGCCGAGGCCGGTGCTGTCTTCACCGACGCAGCACCCGGCGTCAGCTGACCGCCACGCCCCTCAGTAC
>NZ_JBNNJZ010001143.1:0-1161 GCF_050270335.1 Streptomyces sp. NPDC059900 | reverse complement strand
GGTACGAGGTGCTCGGTCGGCACATCACCGAGCTCTCCGGCGTAGTCGAGATTGCCCATGAGCACGGTCAGCATGGACCGGGATCCTGACGCGACCGGGATCGACGGGTCGACCGCGACCTGCGCGAGGATCAGCGCCGACATCGCCCAGTCCAGACCCGGTGGCCCCTCCGCCGTCGTGGTCCAGTCGATCACGACGGGACCCTGCGGTGTCAGCACCACGTTCTCCGGATGCAGATCAAGATGAAGGATCCGGTCCCCGGGCCGGACGGAAAGGCGCGCGGGTACCGCATGCAGCTGGTGCAGCAGCCGTGCCAGCACCGCCGCCGCGTCCTCCTCCGTGATCGCACCGTCCATCCACGCCTGCAGCATCGTCACCCCGGACAACCGCTGCATCACCAGCTCGGAAGGTGAGGGCACCGGGCGTCGTACGACCGGGACCGGGAAACCGTTCGTCGACAGATGAGCCATCACGGCCGCCTCCGTCTCGGTGTCACCGCCGCGGCGATAGCGGCGCACGACGCAGCCCTCGTCGAGCGCAAACACCTCGGCACTGCGCCCGGACCCCACCAGCTGACCTGTCTGCATGGGGCGAACCTACGTTCGGCGCCTGACGCAGCGCGACTGGCGGCTCCGCAGGGCGGCTCCGGAGGGCGCCGGAAATAGAGCCTGGAGCGCCATGCGGCAAGGCCCCAGGGATCCCCCTGTGTGGCTCTGTGGCGGCTTTTCGGTGAGGCCATGCAGGGGGGATTGGCTCACGGGGAGTGCGCGGCTCACGGCGGCACATGGAAGTGCTCTCGCCCCCGTGGTGAGGGATGCCTCCGGTATTCTGGACGGCGTCCCGTCAGTCAACGGCCCCGAGGTTCGCGAGCCTCCCGGGCCCTGTTTGGGCTGCCCGCCCCACTGCCCACCCCCCCCTCGTCCCCGTCTTTCCCCTTCTCCGTCCAACTGTCCGGCCGCTTCCGCACCGAGGTGCGGGAGCGCGGTCCGCCATGCCCGAAAGAGAGTTTCTGTGACCACTTTCGACACTCGCACCGCCACCGATCTCCTCGGATCCCAGCAGCCGGGGCAGCGGGACACGGTGGCGTATGACGCCAACACGATCGCCGTTCTGGACGGCCTGGACGCCGTGCGCAAGCGGCCGGGGATGTACATCGGTTCC
>NZ_JBNNJZ010001142.1:0-1165 GCF_050270335.1 Streptomyces sp. NPDC059900 | reverse complement strand
GGCGTGAAGCCAGACAGTACGCAGTCGTCTGCCGGCCCGTCCACGGATTTCCGCGCGCTGTTCGACCATCCGTTACGGGGTCTCCCCGGCGTCGGCTTTGGCGAGGCGCCCGGCGTGCAGGGCGGACAGGCGGAGGATTCGTGTGCTCCGCTGCTTGGTCGGGTCGTCCATCTGGTGCGCGACACCGATGAAGGCGCCTTGACGGAAGATCACGGAGCGGTTGATGTACTGCTCCGTCGGGTTGCTCCCGCTGTCCGTTCCGTCCTGGTCGAAACCCTGGCTCTCATCTCCCCTCCGCTCCAGTTCTATTTCTCTGTAATCGGGATCGGTCTCGGCGAGGTCCCGCACGATGTCGTTGTACGCCTGGTGGGCGGCGCCGGCGTCGGCAAACGCCATGACGAGGAACTCGGCTCGGTTCTCCCCCTCGTTCTCCCCCCGGCCGAACATGACCGCGCCGACCGCAGTGGCGTTCTTCTCGCATATGGGTGCTTCCCGGCAGAGGGAGAGGCCGGCTGCCGACTTCCTCACCTCCGGTGTCCCGGCCCAGGGGTATTCCCGGGTGTCCATGCTGTTTCGGTCCGGGAGGATCTGGCGGACCGTCTCGATGGTGGGCGGGAGAGCCGCCGCGTCGCGACCGCCAGGGCTCGAAGTGCCCGGTTCTGCCGGTGCGTTGTGCGCGGGGTCGTCCGTGGTGTCGAACAGTCGCACGCCGCCGTAGACGGCTGACACAAGCAGGAGCACCGCCAGGACGATGCCCGCAGCGAGGGTCCCCCGCCCGGAGCGGGTGTTGTTGACGGTCAGCGGACCCAGGGCGATCTGGCTGCGTGTCACTTTGCTGCCGGTCATCACGACGCTGCCGGTGTGCTGCTGTGAGGGCGCGTGCAGGAGCACCGCGAGCCGTCCGGCGAACTCGGCATCACCGCTGATTTCGTCGGCCAGGGCCGCTTGCGCACTGCTGCTGGCCCCGGGGTCATCCGGTGTCGCGGTCAGCTCGTCCAGGGCGGCGCGCCCCCGTGCGGACTGACTGAGTCTGCTTCGTACGAGGTCTGATGCCGCCGTATTGGCGGCGCCTGACAGGGCAGCGGACAGCGCTTGCGCAGCCGTCGCCGCCAGATCTGGTGCGTCCATGCCGGTCCCCCCGTCATCCCAGTGCCCTCATTATGGT
>NZ_JBNNJZ010001141.1:0-1171 GCF_050270335.1 Streptomyces sp. NPDC059900 | reverse complement strand
GTTCCCAGGCGTCCAGGCGGATGCGGCCCTCGTCGTCGAGGGTCAGGGGGCGGGTGTCGGTCAGCTGGTCCCATAGCTGCACCAGTTGGCCGATGGGGGTCACCATGGCTTCGCCAAGGACTCCGCGCAGCAGCCCCGCGTACAAGGCGATGCCGGGGATGGCGGTCGAGGACTGGGTGACGGCTGCGGCGTTGACCGAGGTCACCGCCCGGCCGCCCAGACTCTTGCCGAGGCGTTCGTCCAGCGTGTGTGCGGTGGCTTCCAGATGGGCCTTGGCGGAGCCGATGGTGCCCTGCCGGTAGATCGCCGCGGTGAGTGGCGAGCCGATGTAGGACAGGGCGGCGGTGGTGAAGCCCTCGGCGAGCAGCGAGCGGCCGGCCAGGAGGTCGATCCACCGTTCCCAGTCGGTGCCGCCCATCACCGCCCGGGTCTGGTCGATGTCGTCGCCCTCGGCCGGCGCGGTGGTGACTTTCTTGACCTCAGGAACGCCGGATTCGTCGAAGACGAGGGTCTTGGTGGTGTGCGGTGAGCCGACCGGCTTGAGGACCGAGGCGTACACGGTTCCGGTGTCCGGGTCCGTGCGGCGGGGCGCGGCCACCGAGTAGATCAAGTAGTCGAGCCGGCCGCCGAACCGCTCGGAGAGCAGATCGGCGACCTGCTGCTTGACGGTGTCGCTGAACGCGTCGCCGTTGACGAAGACCATGTCGCGGCCGTGGCGGTGGGCGAGCCGGGCGGTGGCGGCGGTGCGATACCAGCCGGCCGTTCCGGTGCGCCGTGCGGGCGCTTTTTCGAAGCAGACGCCGATGCCGCGGATGCCCACCTGGGCCAGGCCCGCGATCGTCGCGGCCAGGCCGTACCCGGCGGACGAGCCGATGATCAGGGCCACCGGTCCTTCGCCCTTGGCCAGGGCCGTGGCCGGGACGGCCTTCCACATCTCCTCCACCAGGCGTCGACAGCCGTCCGGGTGGGAGTCGAGGAACAGGAAGCCCCGGCTCTTGGGCGCGATGACGCGTTCGCTCACGGTGTGATGTCCCCAGGTGTCGTCACGGACAAGGACGCGGCGGCCGCCCCCGGCCACCCCGTCGTGCGAGTCTGCGACCGTGCGCAGAAACTTGGGGGTTGCGACCAGTACAACGTTGACCGGCCTGGCTTGGAGGTGTCTGCACTGGCT
>NZ_JBNNJZ010001140.1:0-1176 GCF_050270335.1 Streptomyces sp. NPDC059900 | reverse complement strand
GGCCAGTGCGACGTCCTCCGCCACGTCCGGCGCGGTCAGCAGCGGCTCTGGCACCCAGGGTCCCACGTAGGACTCCTTGCGCCTGCCGAGCGCGCGCACCCGGTCCAGTGCCTGCCGGGTGGCGATCTGCACCAGGTACGCGCGTTCCTTGCGCACCCTCGCCGGATCGACGGCCGTCCACCGCAGCCAGGTCTCTTGCAGGACGTCCTCGGCGTCGGCGGCCGAACCGAGGATCTCGTAGGCCACGGTGAACAGCAGATTGCGGTGGGCCAGGAACACCTCGGTGGCGCCGTCCGGGACCTCCCCTCGGACGTCGCGGTCAGCCGGTCCGGGTGTCTGTGTGATCGGTCCCCTGCGCTCGCTCATGTCCGGCTCCTGCCTGTTCGCTTGCCCGCCATGCCCAGCCATCGTCCGTGCACGGGACGCCCCGCGGTGCTGAGGTGTAACACCCCTGAAGCGTGGCCTGCATCACACATCCGCGACTGTTACGGGCGTCGGGGGGCCGGCGTCTCGTGAGCGTCAGGACGCCGCGCGTACGCACTGCGCGTTTCCCTGCGCCGACGCACCACTCAGACACCCCTGGCACCCGAGAAAGGGTGGAACATGAGCACCAGCAAGTTCGCCGTAGCAGGAGCAACCGGACGGCTGGGACGCCACGTTGTGGACGTCCTTACGGAACGAGGCCACCCTGTGGTGCCGATGTCGCGGGCCACCGGTGTGGACGTGATCACAGGCGAGGGGCTGGCCGACGCGCTCACCGGCGTCGACGTCATCATCGATGTCGCGTCATGGCACGCATCCGACCAGGAAGCCGCCACGGAGTTCTTCCGGACCGCCGCCGGCAACCTGCACGAGGCCGGCCGGCGTGCGGGAGCCGGCCGGATCGTCGCCGTGTCGATCATCGGTGCGGACAGAGCGACCGCGGGTTTCGTCGCCGCCCAGCAGGCGCACGAGGAAGCCACCCTGTCCGGACCGCTTCAGGCCCGCATCCTGCGTGCCGCCCAGTTCCACGAGTTCGTCGGCCAACTCCTGGACTGGCGGCAGGGCGACGTCGCCTACATCCCCGCCCGGCCCCCCCCCCACGTGGGCAGGCCCCCCCTGGGCGGGACCCAGGTGGACCAGGCCCCCGGCCCCGGGGCCCCCCCGCCGGGCCCCCGGGTTGCGATACCCGAGATG
>NZ_JBNNJZ010001139.1:0-1176 GCF_050270335.1 Streptomyces sp. NPDC059900 | reverse complement strand
ACCTGACGATGCGGCAGCTGACCCCGCTGTCCGGGGTCTCGAAGTCTGCGGCGGACCGGATCATCGACCACCTGGGGCCGATGCCCGCTCTCCAGCCCCGCAAGCGGTGCTGGCCGACCGCGGCTACGACCACGACAAATGCCGCCGCCTGTATGGGCACCTCACCCCCCGGCCCGTTGCAAGTGATTGCCCGGTGTCAGATGGACGCTTCTGAATTGGCTGAAAACTTGCGTGGGTTCTGGGCTTCGTGATGCCTATAACCAAACACGGGTGCTCTCTGAAGCTACATTGATCAGCCTGCGACGCATGGGCGGAGTCGGCTGGACGGAGATGATGTGCCGGAGGACGCGAGGTTGACGGGTTGCTCGTGCCCCGGAGCCCCGACGCAACAGGTACCTGGAGCTCCGCCGAAGGAGATCGTCGATCACCTCGCGTCCTACGGATACAGGACGTTGAAGAAGCTGATCCATTCACAGCGGGTTTACGACAGGGGCCGCGATCTGAACCGCCCCGTCCATCCGACGTCAGCCGACCTCGCGGCGTTGCGCAGATACCCCGACGAGCGTGCCGCGCTGGCGGGTGACTCGCTCGTGAAGCTTTTGGAGGATCCGGAAGAGGTCTGGTCGCGGTGGGACGTCCGCAAGGGCGCGTCCCTGGAGACGTACTTTGTGAACGCGATGGTCCAGCGTTTCCAATCGGTCTTCCGCACTTGGCAGACGCACCGCCGAACAGTGATATCGCTTCCCGCCGTGGATCTGAACTTCCTGTCCGACAGGTCCTACCAGGCCGACCCCGCCGTGGACGTCGTCGCACGCGATGCCCTCAGACGGGCGCTGCGGGCGGCGAGTCCCGAGGTGCGTGCCACGGTGGTGCTGATCGTGGCCGGGTACCAGCACGGCGAGATCGCCGACCGGCTGCAGATCAGCGAACGTGGTGTCGAGGGACGGCTCTATCGCTTCCGCAAGCAGATACGGGACGCTCCCCTGGCCGGGGACCTGCTGGAAGCCCTGCGGGAACAGACGGCGCAGCAAGCCCGTCAGTTGTGACGGTGTGAGCGTCGCGCTCACACCGGGTTGCTCCTTGGGGTGGCTGGCCCGCACGTCCATCACGCCACGAACCTGGGCAGCCCGCCAGGCCGACTCGCTTCGCGGCCGGCCTGGCGGGCTCACCCAGAAC
>NZ_JBNNJZ010001138.1:0-1178 GCF_050270335.1 Streptomyces sp. NPDC059900 | reverse complement strand
GCCTACGACCGCTACCTCACCGCGATCACCGCACCCGGCCACACCCCCACCCGGGTCACCCAGTTCGACGCCGACGGCTACGGCCACAGCCTCGCCGAGGCGACCGACGCCCTGACCGCCGGGCTCGGCCTGACCCAACCGGGCCGAGGACGACTCCTGGTGATCGCCTCCGACGGCCACTACTCCCAGGGCGAGGCAATCCGGGCCTACGACCGCATCAAAACCCTCACCGACGCCGGGTGCGCGGTGCTCTGGCTCGCCTTCGCCCCCGACCCCACCCCGCTGCCGCGCACCACCCTCCTCCAGCTGACCGACCCCGCCCACGCCGCCGCAGCCATCGCCAAAGCCGCCACCACCGCCATCAGCACCACCCAGTGACCCGACCCCCACCACCCCGGAGGACACCCGTGACCCACACCGAGCAGCCCGCCTACACACCCGAGCACTGGCTGGGCACCCGCCTGGCCCGCGAAATCACCGGCCTCACCGACCCCCTCACCCACCTGTACACCGCGCACGAGGACGGCGACCCGCTGGCCAAGTTCGCCCGGATCACCGCCGCCACCGTGCTCGAACTGGACGCCCTGGACGCCCGGGCCGAACGACTGCGCACCCAGCTCGCCCACCGCGCCGCACACGGTACCCGCCACCTCGACGGCCCCTACAGCGACGCCGAAGCCGCCCACAACACCGCCACCCGGCTGACCGAGGCCTGCGCCGCCCGCCAGTGGACCACCACCATCCTGCGACGCCTGCTCACCGCCTACGCCGCCAGCACCCCCTGACCCCCGCCGGGCCGACGCCCACCGGGCGGCGGCTCACACCCCGAAACCCGACAGAGAAAAGAAGGAAGCCGACCATGACCAGCCTCGCCGAACGCGCCCACGCCGCCGCCGTCTTCATCCGCCACAACAAAGCCGTCAGCCCGCACGGCCGCTTTCGCGGCGAAGAACACGCCATGACCGCCGTACGCCTGGCCGCCGCCCTCGGACTCGGCCTGGACCACATCACCACCGACCCGGACTGGCTGCGCCGCCGCACCGCCCCCGGCGAGCCGGTCCTGGCCACCGTCACCTGCCCCGACACCGGCGAGCGCTACGTCTTCCTCACCCGCTTCCCGGTCTACGAGGACGAACCGTTCGAACTCCTCGGCCCCTGCCCCGAATGCACCTCCCAGG
>NZ_JBNNJZ010001137.1:0-1179 GCF_050270335.1 Streptomyces sp. NPDC059900 | reverse complement strand
TCCTGTACGCGCTCTACGTCAGCCTCTTCAACTGGGGCGGATTCGGCTCCCCCACGGACTACACGGGACTGGACAACTACAGCCGCCTGGCCAAGGACCCGGTCTTCCTCGGCGACCTGTGGCGCGGCCTGCTCCTCGTCGGCTTCTCGGTGCTCGTGCAGCTGCCGTTCGCGCTGGCCATGGCGGTCCTGCTCAACCAGAAGCTGCGCGGCCGGGCCGTCTACCGGATGCTGTTCTTCGCCCCGTACGTGCTGTCCGAGGTGATCACCGGCGTCCTGTTCTCCATGATCTTCGCGCCGGACGCCGGGCTCGCCGACAAAACGCTCGGCGCAATCGGCCTCGACGGGCTCGGCGGGCTGTGGTTCGCCGACCAGTCGACGGTCATGCCGACCCTGTTCCTCGTGATGACCTGGAAGTACTTCGGCTTCCACATGATGCTCTACCTGGCAGGCCTCCAAAGCATCCCCGCCGAACTGCACGAGGCCGCCCGCATCGACGGCGCCGGCGCCTGGCAGCGCTTCCGCTACATCACCCTGCCCCTGCTGGGACCGACCCTCCGCATCAGCGCGTTCCTGTCCGTCATCGGCGCCATCCAGCTGTTCGACCTGGTGTGGGTGATCTCGCAGGGCGGCCCAGACCACGCCTCGGAAACGATGGCCATCACCCTGTTCCAGTTCGGGTTCAAGCGCTACGAGATCGGCTACGCCAGCGCGATCAGCATCGCGCTGTTCCTCATCAGCCTCGTCTTCGCCCTCGCCTACCAGCGCTTCGTGCTGCGTCGGGACACCGAAGGAGCCCTCACCAACATGCGAGCCACCCGATGACCGCGCCCGGCGTCCCAGGGCGCCGCCGCTTCGGCAAGGCGCCCCTGTACGTGATCGTGTGGCTGGTCGGCATCGGCATGGTGACCCCGCTGCTGTACGCCCTGGTATCCGGCTTCAAGTCCACCGACCAGCTCTCCAGCAACCCCTTCGGCCTGCCCTCGCCCTGGGTGACCACCAACTACACCGACATCCTCGCCTCGGGCCCCTTCTGGCGGATGCTCGGCGCCTCCACCCTGGTCGCCGTCGGGACAACCCTGCTGACGGTAGGGGCGGCGGCCCTCGCCGCATTCTCCCTGGCCCGGTTCGCCTACCGCGGGCGCGAAGTGCTCTAAACTCTCTTAACGATGGGGCAGAA
>NZ_JBNNJZ010001136.1:0-1180 GCF_050270335.1 Streptomyces sp. NPDC059900 | reverse complement strand
GCGTGGTGATGCCGGTACTGCGCACCACCGAGGAATTCCTCAAGGAACCGGCCTACGCGCACATCGCACAGGAACCGCTCATCAGGATCGAGAAGATCGGCGACAGCGAGCCCGAACCCCTCGCTCCCGGCGCCGACCAGCCGCTCTCGGGCGTACGCGCGCTGGGCATGGGCCACATCATCGCGGGCGCCGGCGTCGGCCGCGACCTGGCCCAGCACGGAGCGGACGTACTGAACATCTGGCGGCCCAACGAACTGGAGCACGACTCCACGTACAACAGCGCCAACGTCGGCGTCCGCTCCACCACCATCGACCCGTACGGCCCCGCGGGGCGGGCACAGATCCGCGAACTCCTGTGTGACGCCGACCTCTTCTACGCCAACCGCCGCCCCGGCTATCTGAAGAAGATCGGCCTGGGCGCCGAACAGGCCGCGGCGATCCGCCCCGGCATCATCCACGTCAGCCTCTCGCTCGCCGGCGAGACCGGCCCGTGGGCGCACCGCGTCGGCTTCGACCAGACCGCCGGGGCGCTCAGCGGCATCATGCTGATGGAGGGCGAGGACGGCATCACGGCCGGGCCCACCAGCACGCCGGGCCTGCCCTACATCAGCGTCGTCAACGACTACGTCCTGTCCTGGCTGGCCACCACCGGCGCGCTCGCCGCCCTGATGCGCCGCGCCACCGAGGGCGGCAGCTACCGCGTCACCCTCAACCTCACCCGCATCGCCGCCTGGATCCTCAGCCTCGGCGTCTTCGACCGGACCTACGCCCGCCAGAGCGCCCTCGATGCCGACCGCGGCTCCCCCCACGCCTACCTCGACCCGGACACCTTCAGTGCCGACACCCCCTGCGGCCACTACCAAGGCGTCACCGACCAAGTGATCATGTCCGGGACGCCGGGCCGCTTCCGCGACATCCTGGTCCCCCGCGGCAGCAGTGCACCTGCCTGGCTCCCCCGCCACAGCTGACCGCCCCCTGGACGGTTGTTACCGCAGCAGGGGCAGCAGCTGGTCGCCGATCCGGCGGGTCTCCTCCTTGTAGGGCGTGTCGGACAGCACGAAGTGCGTGACGCCGAGCGCCCGGTAGGCCTTGAGGGCCGCGGCCACCTCGTCGGGCGAACCGACGAGCCAGGTGGTGCCCGCTCCCCCGCCGCCGAACCTGCCGGGCGTGGTGTACAGGC
>NZ_JBNNJZ010001135.1:0-1182 GCF_050270335.1 Streptomyces sp. NPDC059900 | reverse complement strand
ACTTCAACCTCTTCCTGGTACCGACCGACGTCCTGTTGTCCTTCCTCAAGGTGCTCGTCTTCAGCGTGCTCGTGATCCTCGCGCACTGTTACTACGGCTTCCGCGCCTCGGGCGGACCCGCCGGGGTCGGGGTCGCCGTAGGCCGCTCGGTGCGCACCGCGATCGTCCTCATCAGCGTCACCGACTTCTTCCTCAGCCTTGCCCTGTGGGGCGCCACGACCACCGTGAAGGTCGCCGGATGAGCGCCCCGCCGCAGACCCGGACCCGCCCGGCCGCACCGCCGGTGACCCGCACGCGCCCCACCGAGGGCGCCCTCGCCCGCCGCAGACGGCTGGCCGGAGTGGTGTACCTCGTGGTGCCCGCC
Organism: Streptomyces sp. NPDC059900; assembly: GCF_050270335.1. Classification (NCBI taxonomy): domain Bacteria; kingdom Bacillati; phylum Actinomycetota; class Actinomycetes; order Kitasatosporales; family Streptomycetaceae; genus Streptomyces; species Streptomyces sp. NPDC059900. The sequence goes on along the minus strand of NZ_JBNNJZ010001135.1, from coordinate 818 downwards.
CTGCTGGTGTGGCTGTCGGTCGCCGTGTACGACAAGGAGTTCACCGACTCCGCGACCGTCATTGTCGAGACGGGGCGCGCCGGCAGCGAGATGCACCCCAGCGCGGAGGTCAAACTGCGCGGCGTCGTCGTCGGCGAAGTCGAGAAGATCGACACGGGCGGCCGCACCGCGCGGCTCACCCTCGCTCTTCAGCCCGACAAGATCGGCCGGGTTCCGTCCGACGTCCGGGCCCAGTTGCTGCCGACCACCCTGTTCGGGCAGCGGTACGTGGCCCTCGTACCGCCCGAGAAGCCCTCGGCACGCCCGCTCGCCGCAGGCAGCGTCATCCCGCAGGACCGCAGCCGCAGCGCCGTCGAGCTGGAGCAGGTCCTCGACAATCTGCTGCCCCTGCTGACCGCCGTGCAGCCGGAGAAACTCTCGGCCACACTGTCCGCCCTCGCCGGGGCCCTCGAAGGGCGGGGCGAGAAGATCGGTGACTCGCTGGTGGAGCTGAACGGCTACCTGAAGGACTTCAACCCGCACCTGCCCTCCCTCAACCGGGACATCGAGCAACTCGTCGAGCTGAGCGACACCTATGCCGATGCGGCCCCCGACCTGGTCGACGCGCTGCACGACGCCACCACCACGAGCGCCACCATCGCCGCCCGGCGAGCCGAGCTGTCCACGCTGTACGCGTCGGTCACCAGCAGCTCGCAGGAGACCGGAAGCTGGCTGCGCGGCAACCGGGCCAACCTCATCAGGCTGACCGCCACCAGCCGCCCGACCCTGGAGATCCTCGCGCGGTACGCGCCCGCCTTCCCCTGCACCCTGAGCACGGT
>NZ_JBNNJZ010001134.1:0-1184 GCF_050270335.1 Streptomyces sp. NPDC059900 | reverse complement strand
GTGCCTCCTCGGCCTCATCGATGCGGTCCGCATCCTTGCGCAGAGCCGGATGCGTGGCCAGGACGGCGAAGCGGGTGGCCTGGACGGCCGCGCCGAGCGGCCCGAAGATCCGCTCAGTGACCAGCAGAGTGTCCAGGTCCGCCTGGCGCAGGCAGCCCTCGGGCAGGCTCTTGAGGCGTGCGGTGACGACGTCGGAGAGCAGGCCCATCCGGCTGCCCTCGGTGCGCATCCGCGCCACGGCTCTCCGCTGCCGCCGCAATTCCGCCTCCTGCTCGGCGAGGCTTTCCTCCAACCGCTCCAGGACACCCGCGAAACCGTCTCCGCCATCCGTGCCGGCGGACACCGCGCCGGCGGCAAAGGCGTCACGGATGTCGTCCAGGGCGATCCCGGCGTCGGCCATCTTGCGGATCCACAACAGTCGGATCATGTCCTCGTAGCCGTAGCGGCGGCGGTCATCGCCGCCCCGCTCCGGCTCGGGGAGCAGCCCGATCTCGTGGTAGTGGCGAATCGCCCGTGGCGTGCTGCCGGCGAAGGCCGCCGCGTCACCGATCTTGACCCGGCGGGGCGGCACGAAAGACGAAGGCATGAGCAGGGACCTTTCCTCAAAGCACGGGCGCGTTGAGTCCACCGGACCACATGCCGCTACGGAAGGTGCAACCATCCACCCCGCTGCGCCCGGTGCCGGCAGCCGATCGTGCCGCCGACCGCGCACGGTCCCTGCAGTCCTCGCGCTCGAAGAAGGGCGCACGGCCACCGCCGTGTCTGCGGCGCCTGCGGACCTGACGGACCTGACGGACCGGCCCGGGGGCCGGGTTGCTGGGTTCCGGCAACGCCGGCGCCGGGAGACTGCCGATGAGGCCGTCTGCTTGCCCGGGCATGCAAGTCGTAGGCTGGCGGGGGACATTCGGCATTCTGAGTGACTGCGGGGGCGGATGATGGCAACGATCCTGTTGGTGTTCGGCCTGTTGGGCGCGATCGCCCTGCTGTTGATCGTCACGCTGCTGCGCAGGAGTAATTCCCCCACGCAGCACGTGGAGGGGCTGCGTATCGAGCAGAGCCGCCGGGAACAGGCACGCAGCGACCGGGCTTCCTACAGTGCGCTCGCCGCCCGCAACGTGCCCTACACGCGGCGCTGACTCCCTGCCGTCGATCACCCTGCCGGCCGCCGGCCCCGCGCCTGCGCC
>NZ_JBNNJZ010001133.1:0-1194 GCF_050270335.1 Streptomyces sp. NPDC059900 | reverse complement strand
CCAGGAGACTTGAGTTGAATTTCATGGACCGTCCAACGCTGTCCGGCAGGCCCGTGGTGGGGATGCTGGCGCTCGCCTGTATCGCCGCAGCTGTGGTGATCGGCAGGGAAGGGCTGCGCAGCGTGGCCAGCTGCGGCCCGGTCGATGACCCATACCCGTCCCTGACCGCGGCGGACTGGAAGGCGGGCGCGGACCACGTGGTGGTGGCCTTGCCGACCGCCGAGCGGGAAACCAACCGGGAAGACTTCGACGAGGGGTCGGTGCGGTACACGGTCGAACGGGCAGTGAGCTTCAGAAAGGAGAAGGTGCTGTGGTCCGCTGACACTCCCCGGCATGAGATGGGGAGCGCGTTCGACATGACGGCCCCCGGCTGGTCGGTGTACCGGAACGGAAACCGGGTCAAGGACAAGGCTCCGCAGGCGCCCCGGCTGGAGACCGGTCACACCTACGTCCTTGCCCTGCGCTGGGACGCCGGGCAGTGGGTCGTCCTCGGATCGGGCGCCGCCGTGCCGTTCGACGACCATGTGGCGGGGCGAGGGGAGTGGTGTGGCCAGGTGCTGAGCGAGGACGACTTCTTCAAAGGCGAGGGGTTCTTTCAGCGGGACGACCACAGTCTGGAAGAGGCGGTGCGTGGACAGGGCGAAGGCGCCATCTCCCGCGAGCTCGGGAAGGCGGGCGGCAAGAGGCCGTAGCGCGGATCGGGTGCCCGGACCCGTCGCTCCGTCGCCCGGCGATTTCACCGTCACGCCCCGGGCCAAGGGCCCCGGCGGACTCTTGGAATAGTGGTTCGCTCCGCCACCAGACGGACCGTGCCCCCCGTCGCGCGCCTCCGCCCCCTCAGTGGACGCAGGCGGAGGCGCCAGACCGGACGGGGGCCGCACGCCTTCCTGCGCGCGTCAGGAGGGCTCGTCCTCTTCCAGCGCCATGAGCCACGCCCCCCGAGCCGCCTCACAGCCCGCACTCGGCTCAGGCAATGGCTCTCCGCAGCGCCCTGTCGGTGCGGATTCTTGAAGACTGAGACCGGCTTGATGGCCCGGACAGGTCTAGGCGCGGGGCGGCTCCTGGGGTGCAGTTGCCACGTGCCGGCGCCCGCGGCTCACGGCGAGGGTGGCCAGGGCAGCGACCGCGAAGGAGAGCAGGGAGGCGCTCATCCAGGGCTGGACGGTCAGGCCCACGGCGTCCTGCAGCCAGGCC
>NZ_JBNNJZ010001132.1:0-1195 GCF_050270335.1 Streptomyces sp. NPDC059900 | reverse complement strand
GCGCCCAGCGGTCGCCCGGCGGCCGTCGTCCGCGCGACGTCCACCCAAGACGTCGCCGACACGGTCCGCGCCTGTATCCGTCACCGCACCCCCGTCGTCGCCCGCGGCGCGGGCACCGGCCTTTCCGGCGGCGCCAACTCCGGTGACGGCCACGTGGTCGTGGCGCTCGAGGCCATGGACCGGATCGTCGACGTGAACCCCCTGGAGCGGTTCGCGGTCGTCCAGCCCGGCGTGATCAACGACCATCTGCGGGAGCGGGCCGCCCAGCACGGGCTCTGGTACCCGCCCGACCCGGCGAGCTCCCCGTGGTCGACCATCGGCGGCAATGTGGCCACCAACGCCGGCGGGGTCTGCTGCGTCAAGTACGGCGTCACCGGTGACTACGTCCTGGCCCTGGAGATGGTCAACGGCCTCGGTGAGATCGTGCGGCTCGGCCGGCGTACCGCGAAGGGCGTCGCCGGATACGACCTGACGGGGCTTGTCGTCGGCTCGGAGGGAACGCTCGGCATCATCACGGAGGTGACCGTCCGCCTGCGGCCCCTGCCGCCGGCCGCGCTCACGGTCGCCGGCCACTTCGGCTCCGTCGTCGACGCGGGCGCCGCCGTACGCGCCGTCGCCGCGGCGGGACTCACCCCCTCGGCACTGGAACTGATCGACCGGCACTGCCTGCGGGCCGTGGACGCGTGGAAGAACATGGGCCTCTCGCTCGACGCCGACGTGGTGCTCCTCGGCCGGATCGACGAGCCGGGCGAGACCGGCGCCGCGCAGGCCGAGCGCATGGTCGAGTGCTTCCGCGGGGCAGGGGCCTCCTGGGCCGAGCGGTCCACCGACGAACACGAGGCCGACGCCCTGTTCGCGGCCCGCAGGCTCGCCTATCCCGCCCTCGAACGCCTGGGCCCGGTCCTGACCGAGGACGTCTGCGTGCCCAAGGAGCACATTCCCGAGATGCTGGGCCGCATCGAGAAGACCGCGGGCCGGCACGACATCCTCATCGCCAACATCGCGCACGTCGGCGACGGCAACCTGCACCCCCTGCTGATCACCCAGCCCGGTGACGACGCCGCACGCGCCCGCGCCCAGGCGGCCTTCGACGAGATCATCGCCGACGCCATCGCCCTGGGCGGCACGGTGACCGGCGAACACGGCGTGGGCCTGCTCAAGCGTCCGGGGCTCGCCGCGGAGATCACGCCGGAGG
>NZ_JBNNJZ010001131.1:0-1200 GCF_050270335.1 Streptomyces sp. NPDC059900 | reverse complement strand
AAGCGACGCCGGTATCACCTGGTCCACACTCCTTTGGGGTACGCCTAACGCCATGCACCGCTGAGTGCGAGCTGGTTCGCAGGAGTTACCTCGAGAGGAGCTTGTGATGCAGTCTGGCCAGCCTCAGTTCGAACAACAGATGGTATTCGAAGCCGAGATCAGTACATTGTCCGTCGCCGCTTCGCCGCGTAGTGCGGGTGATGATCAGGACCATATACAGGCCTTGATGGAAGTGCGGGTTCCGCTTCCTCCGGTGCTGGTGCACCGGCCGACCATGCGGGTGATCGACGGGGTGCACCGCTTACGGGCGGCGCAGCTTCGCGGTGATGACAAGATCCCCGTAACGTACTTCGACGGAAGCGAATCCGACGCCTTCGTGCTCGCGGTGGAGTCGAACGTCGCGCACGGCCTGCCGCTGTCGATGGCGGACCGGAAGCAGGCGGCGGGCCGGATCATCACGACGCACCCGCAGTGGTCGGACCGGATGATCGCCACGACCACGGGCCTGTCGCCCGGTATCGTCTCCGAGATCCGCCGGCGGGCGGCCGGCGGCAACCTCGCCGAGGGCAGCAGAATCGGCCAGGACGGGAGGGTCCGGCCGGTCGACATCGCTGCCGGGCGCGTGCTGGCCAGCAAGCTCATCCAGGAGAATCCCGGGCTCTCGCTGCGGCAGATCGCGCGTGAGGCCCGGATATCCCCGGAGACCGCCAGGGACGTCAGAAACCGGCTGCACCGCGGCGAGGACCCGCTGCCGAAGCCGCGCGTGCGGGCGCGTGCACGGCCCGAAGCCGTGGTCCCGGCCACCACGCCCGCCGCGCGGGCGAGGACCGAGCCGCCCGCGGCAACGCGCGAGGGGGGAGCGATCAGCAGGTCGCGGATCGCGGAGCGGGTGGCGGCCGTGGACCGGTTGAAATCCGACCCGGCCCTGCGGTTCAGCGACACCGGACGTACGTTGCTTCGGCTGTTCAATTTCCTTACCCTCGGCGGTGCGGAGTGGCAGGCGATTATCGACAGCGTGCCCCCGCATTGCAAGGGGACGGTGACCAGCCTCGCCCGCGAGTGCGCGGGCGTCTGGGAGGAGATCGCCGCGCGCATGGATTGTGACATTGCGGCGTAGGAATAGTTGATCGCGGCTGCCCGACCGGGCCGTCCAAGTGGCGAATTCGGCTGGTTGGACGGGCCCGGTCCGGTCGCGATTTC
>NZ_JBNNJZ010001130.1:0-1201 GCF_050270335.1 Streptomyces sp. NPDC059900 | reverse complement strand
GCGCGACGAGGAGTCGACGAGGAGTAGACGGCGTTCTCAGTGCGCGCGCGGGCGGCATCGCCGCAGCTCGGGGGCCGGTCTGCCGCTCACGAATTCGTCGGCGATGAGCCGTCCGGCAGTGGGAGCCAGGGCAACGGCGGAGTGCATGACGGCGACGTAGAGGGACCGGTCGCGGGTCGCGTAGCCGATGACGGGGCCGCGCGCGGGCATGGGGCGCTGCCCGGTGCGATAGCCCAGCAGACGGCACTGGTCACTTCCCCGGAAGGTCGCCTTCAGGCGCTGGAATGCCTCGCGGACGGCCTGCGCCAGGGCCGCCGCACCTTCGGTGTGCGGCACGACCATCAGGAGTTCACCATCCCGGACCTCGCGGACCTCGATGTCCGGGCGGGCCACGATGGTCTTGACCAGGCCGGGCGGTGCGCTGACCCGGGCGAGGGTGGCCGGGGAGGCGCCGATGGCCAAGTCGCCGGTCAGCGGCTCGCACAGATGGGGGACGGCTGTTCCGGCCGCGAGGACGACGGTGGCGGCTGCATGGGGCCCGGCCGGGGTCAGCACGCCCCGGACACGTCCGCCGGTCATGTGCAGGGAGGTGACCGCGGTGTCGTAGAGCACGGTCGCGCCGTGGGCTGCGGCGGCTGCGACGAGTTCGCGGGTCATGGCCGTGGGGTCCGCCCCGGCGTCGGCCGGGGCGTGGATGGCCCGGGCGGGAGGATTGCGGAGACGGGGCTCCAGGGCCGCGATGTCGTCTCCTCCGATACGAAACTGGCCTCGCCCGGGCCGTGACTGCGCTGCCGGTGCGCCCTCGCCCCAGGACAGCGAGCCGGTCCGGCGCAGAGTGATGCCCGGCAGTTCCTCCTCCAGGCGCCGGTAGTCCGCCAGAACGTACTCGCGCAGATCCCGGGCCCCGCCGGGCCAGTGGCCGCCCGCACCGCCGATCCAGGCGAAGGACGTTGCGGTAACCCCGGAGGCCGGGGCAGGTCCCTGCTCCAGCAGCGTGACCGGAACCCCCTGGCGGGCCAGGTGGTAGGCCACGGAAGCACCGACGATGCCCGCCCCGACAACAACAACGCCCGACATAAGCCCCTTCCCGGCCGACCGACGACCCTGCGGGCTGTAGCACCAGCCCGGGCACCACAGTTCAGGCCGGGGCCCGGCAGACGCAACGCAATTTGCCGCGCCTCACCGGGCCGTGTCGCCCAGC
>NZ_JBNNJZ010001129.1:0-1201 GCF_050270335.1 Streptomyces sp. NPDC059900 | reverse complement strand
GGAAGGGGATGGACCCCACATTTGTGCGCGCGCGAGCGGGATTACACACGGACTTGGCTCAGGCGCATCTGGTGCGGGCTGAGTACGACGACGCGCAAAAACATCTGAGGCAGGCTCGCTTGCTGGCGAACCGCACTGGTTCGGTCCGCCAGCGCCGACGCGTCGACCTGCTCAGCGAGCGCCTGTAAACCCCTGCTTACCCCTGCTCGCAAGAATGTGGAGTAGGGCAACCAGGGTGCCAGACCCCAGCAACTCACCGCGTGCCATGAGTCCTGGGATGTCAGCCAACGGAACCCATTCGATATGGCCTGCTTCTTCGAGGTCTGTCGGTGATCCAACCTTTTCGGCGCCATGAGCTACGAAGATCTCGTGCGGTGAATCCACCATGCCGACCATGGGCTGATAGGTAACGACATGCTCGACTGAATTGGGTCGCCAACCCGTTTCCTCTACGACTTCCCTCAGTGCAGTATCCGCCGCTTCTTCTCCCGTATCCACAATCCCACCCGGCAGCTCCCAGCCGAATCGCTGAGGAACAAACCGATATCGCCACATCATGAGGACACGGTCTTGGTCGTCGACCACGGCAGTAATCGCTACGTGTTGGAGCCGCACTACGTGGTGCTCGAAGCGCTCAACGCCGGGCGGCTCGACATCCCACAGTTGGAGCTTGACCCACTGGTTGTCGTACAGATCGCGCTCGCCGTGGATTCGCCAGGGCTGAAGCCCCTTGGGCGTTTCCACGGAAACGGCACCCGGAACCCGGTACGAGCTTCGTCCCCGAACTTCCAAGGTTCCCTCAGATACGAGCCGGGCGAGGACTTGACGGAGCGCTGTCCGGCCGATGCCGAGCTCTTCGCTCAGTACGCGTTCGGACGGGAACTTGTCGCCGGCGGCGTACTGGCCTGAGGCGAGCCGTTCGCGAAGCGTCTCGTAGACCTTGGTCGTCTTCGGTCCCATTCGCGGAACACTCTCCGTTCTGCCGTGGTGCGAACCAGCGTAGCTGCCGACGGCCATGGTTCCCTCAGGTCCCTCCGAGCGCGGATTTTCGAGATCAGGACGAGGTGTGGACGGGATGGGGCTACCTTCCTGTCGGTTGTTAGATAACGCCAGGTCAGGCGGATCAAAGTGCGACGGTCATGAGGCGACTGTAAATCTGCCGGCTCAGCCTTCCCAGGTTCGAATCCTGGCGCCGCCACAC
>NZ_JBNNJZ010001128.1:0-1203 GCF_050270335.1 Streptomyces sp. NPDC059900 | reverse complement strand
GTTCGGGTGGTGGCCTCGGCGGCCAAGGCCCGCAGCGTCGCCACCGCGGGGGCCGGCAGGGGCATGGATTGAAGGGTGTCCAGTGCACTCCGACAGCATTCGGCGATCATCCGCTCGGTGCGGACGCGCGCACCGGTTTCCTCGAGCACGGTACGGGCGCGAGATACCGTGGGCGCGTCAGCGGGGGCGCCAATCGCCGCCCGCAGCGCCTGTTTCTGCGCAGCGTCAGCGTCTTGGAGGGCGAGGGCGGTCAGCACCGTGGGTTTGCCAGCGCGCAGATCCCCACAGGCGGGCTTGCCGGTCACTGCAGGATCGCCGAAGGCGTCCAGCAGGTCGTCGCGCAGCTGGAAGGCATCCCCCAGCGGCACCGCGAAGGCGCTCAGCCCGTCCGTTACGGCACGGCCAGCACCCGCCAAGGTGGCACCGATCAGCAGTGGATGCTCGATGGTGTACCGGGCGGTCTTGGCCCGGCAGATCTGCAAGGCCAAGCCGAGGTCCGAGCTGAGGCGGCCAGCGGCGAGCAGATCCAGGTACTGGCCGTGCGCTAACTCCTCGCGCATCACCCCCACAAGCGGCCCGATCGCGCGGCGCTGCCACGCCACCAGCGGCGCCGTGGCCAACAGTTCATCCGACCACACCAGCGCCAAGTCACCGAGCAGCATGGCACCGTTGACGGCCAGCGCAGCCGCATCCGGACGGCCTGCATGCCGAGCGGCCATCTGGCAGTGGACCGCTGGCTGCCCGCGCCGCAGCCCAGCGCCGTCGATGATGTCGTCGTGGATCAACGCGAAGGCGTGGAACACCTCCAGCGACGCCGCCACCCGTACCACCCCGGTCGGCGTCGGCGCACATCCTCCGCCGGCCGTCCAGCCCACCAGGCATAGCAGCGGCCGCAAGCGCTTCCCACCAGCGAGCACGAACTCGCGGATTACCTCTACCGCTTCCTGCGGCAGCCTCCCGGCACGCACCGCACCTTCCTTGCCGGCGAAGAACTCCCGCAGGCAGGCCACTACCTGTCTGCGGCATCCGACTAGATCCAGCGGCGACTCGCGTATGGCCTCAGAAGCCATCCGCATACCGCCCGACGGGCTTGATCAGTCGAACTGGGTTCTGGATCGGGTGATCGCCGCGGCGGCGGCGCATGAAGGAAGGGCCCCTCGGTAGCTCGGAGTTGCGAAGCTCAAAAGCACCGAGGAGGCCCTC
>NZ_JBNNJZ010001127.1:0-1209 GCF_050270335.1 Streptomyces sp. NPDC059900 | reverse complement strand
ACGTGGCCCTGCGGCCCGGCTCCGCCTCTTCCTCGGAGGTGTCACCGCCGGTGGTCGCCACGCGGGAGGCCGGCGCCAGGAAGGTGTCGCTGTCCTCCTGGCGGTTCCACGGGCTGCGCCTGCGGCGGTTGCGCCGCTCGCTCTCCTCCACCGCGTCGACCAGCACGGCACGCACCCGCTCGCCGTTGCCCTTCTCGCCGCCCGCGCCCATGCCGCCCATGCCGCCGCCCATCGGCATGCCGGGCGAGCCGGGCGTGCCGGGGGCTCCGGGTGTGCCGGCCCCGCCGCCGGCAGCGGCCGGGCCGTTCGCGGAGGATCCGTCGGACAGCGGGGCAGCTCCGCCCGCGCCCAGACCGTCCAGTGCGGAGCCGCCGAGGCCTGTGCCGGCACCGACAGAAGCGCCACTGCCACCGCCGGAGCCCGCGCCGCTGCCGCCGCCGTTCAGATCGGGGAACGTCACGTCCCGGCTCGTAGAGCCGCCGCCACCGGGGCTGTTCAGGCCGTCGGGGATGTCGAGACTGTTCTTGTTGCCCGCGGAGTTGAGGTCGTGCAGGTCGACCGTCTTGGTGTGGCCCTGCGGGTCGGTGACGGTGGCGATGCCGGTGTCCGGGTCGATGACCTGCTTGCTGCCGTCCGGGTTCGTGGAGGTGAGCATGCCGTTGTCGAGACTGGTGACGGAGCCGTCCGGGTTGGTCACCTTCGCCCCGTGGGTCAGGTCGGTCAGCGTGGTGCTGCCGTCCGGGTTGGTGGAGGTGAGCATCCCGCTGTCCGGGTCGAAGCTGGCCTTGCTGCCGTCCGCGAACGTGGTGGCGAAGTCGCCGTGGTCGAGCGAGGTGAGGGCGCCGGTCGAGGACTCCAGACCGGACTGGTCGCCGTTGAGGTTCCCGAGGTCGCCGAGGGATTGCGTGTCCGGGCGGGAGTTGAGGTCGCCGAGGTCGCCGAGATCCCCCAGATCGTTCGTGCCGTTGCCGCCGTTGAGGTTGCCCAGGTCGCCGAGGTTCTGGGTGGTGGTGTGGCCGTTCGGGTCGGTGGTGACCGCCTGACCGGTCGACGGGTCGATGCTCTGGCTGGTGCCGTCGGGGAAGGTGGTGGTCAGCTTGCCGTCGTCGCCCAGCGAGGTCACCGAACCGTCCGGGTTGGTCACCTTGGTGCCGTCGCCCAGGTTCTGCGTGGTGGTCGACCCGTCCGGATTGGTCGTGGTGAGCGTCC
>NZ_JBNNJZ010001126.1:0-1225 GCF_050270335.1 Streptomyces sp. NPDC059900 | reverse complement strand
GGCCGGTGGTGCCCGTACGCGTGTGGTGCGTCACCGCGTCGCCTCCCCCGACCGGCCGCGCGTGAGCCGGTAGGCGGCAGGATAGCGGCGATGCCCCGATAGGTTCACGGGTGCTGCTTGATCCCCTCCTCGATCCCGCCCTCCGCCACCTCGCACCGCCTGCGCTGCTCCACCGGTTCCCCCCTCCTCCGGGCGATCGCGGCGAGCGGACTGAGGCGTTCTGCCCGGCGCGCTCGGTGTCCCGAGGGGCGTCGGCCGAACGGCGGCCGGTGGTGTCGGCCCGGTCCCGGTCGCGCCGCGCGGATCGGCAGGATGTGTGGCCGCCCAAGAGCAGCTGCCCGCCCGCGCGTCGACTGCACAGTCTCGATGCGGGTTTGCTGCACGGCTCGGTGCCCTTTCTGAGCCGGCCGGGGCGCGACCATAGCCTGCCGGTGCGTCGCTGTTCGATGTCAGCCATGAGCAGTGCTGGTTCGTCCGTGTCTGGCCAGGGGGCCGGTGCGAGGAGATCCCCCGCCACGGCGCAGGGCACGGGTTCGGGAGAACGGGCGCGTCCAGGAGCGGCGGGCGACGGGCACTCACGTCTTATCCAACGACCGCCAAGGGCGGCAGTCACAACACCTTCTGACAGCAGCACCGGATTCCCGGCCCGGTCGCTGTTCGGACCCCCGCCACCCAGCATGTCCGCGGGCCGGACCGACGGCCCTCTCGCGGGTACCTCTCTAGGCCAGACGGGTGACGGCGATCTGCAGACGTTTCTGATCACCTTTGCCGCGATCTGCAAAGGTGATCAGGAACCGCCGGATAGTCCGTAAACCCGGCGATCCGCCGCAGCCATCCGACGTCGTCACGGTGGACCGTCACGACGTCCCACGGCGAGAAGCACCGGGAGTACCGGGCGTCATCTGCGTACCCGTAGTTGCGGGCCGGGGAGGACGGTCGTGGGATGGAAGGGAACCCCCGTACACAACTTGGGAGACTCCCATGCGTATCCGCACCATGGCCGCCGCAGCGGCCCTCGCCTGTGTCACCGTCCTGGGCGGTGCGACCGCCGCCACCGCGGCCCCCGCCGACCCGCCGCCCTCGAACTCCCAGCATGACGAGGGTCCTACGGGCCTGGGCCTCAACCTGCTGTGCGGCATTGGCCTCCTGGGGCAGGGCTCCTGCGGCAACTGAGCGGCGGCGCATCACACGTGCCGCCCAGAGCGTGCGTAGCCCGGCCCCCGCG
>NZ_JBNNJZ010001125.1:0-1225 GCF_050270335.1 Streptomyces sp. NPDC059900 | reverse complement strand
GACAGGGCCATGTCGAAGCCGAGTTCGTGCACGCGCTGGTAGCTCTGGGCGACGTCGTCGAGGGTGGCGGCCTGGATGTTGAGGTGCTGGACCCGGGTGCGGATGGGGTCGATGGGCAGGCCGCGGGTGGCGGCCACCGCGATGGAGTGGTGGCGTTCGTTGACGCGCAGGAAGCGGATTTTGAGTTTGACGCCGCTGATGGTCTCGTCGATGTAGTCGGTCAGGCGGGCGTCGAAGACGGTGTTGAAGTAGCCGCGGATGTGTGTCGGCTTGGTCGAGGTCAGCGCGACATGTCCCATGCCGGAGTCGCCCGTGACGAAGCCCGAGGCGAGCATGTGCAGCGGCTCGGCGGCTGTCAGCGGGGTGGTGTAGATCTCCTGGGCGATGCCCTTGGGGCCGGGAAAGCGCAGCAGGCGCTCCACGCCGCGCAGGGCCGCTTCCTCGTCGGTGCCGCGCGTCGCGGGTACGCCGTGGGCGTGGATGCGGGCTTCGATCTGTTCGAAGGAGGTGTGGTCGTCGATGTGCCAGCCGAGGGTGACGACATCTTCGGCGGGGCCTTTGCGCAGCAGGAAGCGGCATTCCTGGTCATCGAGGCGGAAGCGCATCAGGTCGCGGGAGACGGCGTCGTGGTGCATGCCGATGGCGTCGGTGCCAAAGCGCCGCCAGTCGGCGAAGCGGTTGGTCTCGATGATGACGTAGCCGAGGTGGACGGCGCCGAAGACGGACGGGGCGGTGGTCTGGGTGCTCATCGGTGACCTGCCAGGAAGTCAGAGCAGAGGCGGTTGAACAGCTCGGCGCGTTCGAACTGGACCCAGTGGCCGGTGTTGGCCACCACGTAGAGGTCGCAGTCGGGCATCTGCTCGGCGAGCATGCGGCCGCCGGAGGCCCGGTTGACCTTGTCCTGGGCGCCCCACAGCACGAGGGTGGGTACCGGCAGCCGGCGCAGGCGGCGGTCGCGGGTGAAATCCATCTTGACCAGCGTGCGCAGGGCGTTCGGTCCGGAGGGGCGGCGCAGCGGGGGTGCGGCGATCACGTCGGGGTCGATGCTGGCCTGGTAGCGCTCGTCGATGGCGGCGTCCGGCACGTCGGCCGCGTTGAAGACGAGATGGTGGCGGATGAATTTTTCCATCTTGAGCCGCGAGGGGCCCTCCCCGCTGTAGTAGTTGAGCAGGCTGTTCAGGCCGGGGGTGGGCAGGGCGCGGGTGGTGCCGATGCCGCCGGGACC
>NZ_JBNNJZ010001124.1:0-1226 GCF_050270335.1 Streptomyces sp. NPDC059900 | reverse complement strand
TCCTGTCGGTGGCTAGGCCACGTGGGGAAGGACCAGCCCGGCCCTGAGTGCGACGTTCCAGGCACCTACCCGGTCCGCGTGATCGCGGTGTCCGCAAGCCGTGCACCGGAACTTTTCGCCGTCGCGGCTCCCGCCGTCCACGTGCCCGCACGGCGGACAGGTGCGCGAGGTGTCGCGGGGCTCCACCGGGATCAGAACACGAGCGGCGCTCTCAGCCTTCTGCGCGAGGATGCCCAGGAACACCCCCCAACCCGCGTCCAGAATGCTGCGATTGAGCCCGGACTTCGCCGCGGCACCATTCGGCAGGAAACTGCCGGGCGCCTGAGGGTCGGGCTTCGGCCCGGGGGTGCGCACCATGTTCGCGATCGTCAGCCGCTCGTGCGCGATCCGGTCATAGGCGCGCACCAGTGCGAGCGCGGTTTTGTGGGCGTGGTCCAGGCGCCGGCGGCGCACCTTGCGGTGCAGCCGGGCGACCTTCTCCACCGCGCGGCGGTGAGGTGCCGACCGCTGGTCCCGCCGCACCCGCGGGAAGGTTTCCAGCGCCCGCTGGGCGTCCGCGAGAGCCGCGGCGGTGCGCCTGCCGTGGCGCGGGTTGGACAGATGCCCGCCTTCGGCCGTGGTCAGGAAATGCGTGATGCCCAGGTCGATGCCGGTCACCGCACCCGTAGCCGGGAGCGGCTGGGCGGGCACGTTGTCGCAGGCGAGGATGATGTACCACTGCCGGCCCTCGCGTTTGACGCTGAGTGTCTTGACCCGTCCGGTCACCGGCCGGTGCCGGTGCACGCGGACATGCCCGACGCCCTGGAGGCGCACCCGGGTGACGGGGTCGTGCGGCGTGCTGTCCCAGCGGCAGCCGTCGCCGTCCCGGGGGAAGTCCACCGTGTCGAACCAGCTGACCCCCCTGAAACGCGGGTATCCCGGCTTCTCCCCGGCCCGCACCCGCCGGAAGAACGCCTGGAAGGCCCTGTCCAGGCGGCGCAGGGTGGCCTGCTGGCTGGAGAACGACCACCGTCCCTGACGCTGCGGATCGAACGCCCGGATCTCCCTGAGCTGGCCGGACTGCTGCCCGTAGCGGATGCTCGTCCTGCTGGAGTGCCGGTAGGCGTCGCGGCGTTCCTGCAGAGCCCCGTTGTAGAGGGAGCAGTGATCGGCCAGCATCTCGCCCAGGGATTGAGCCTGCCGCACGGTAGGGCGCAGCAGAAACTTGTAGGCGCGTATCACCGCGA
>NZ_JBNNJZ010001123.1:0-1227 GCF_050270335.1 Streptomyces sp. NPDC059900 | reverse complement strand
AGGCCCCGGAGTTCTACCGCCCGCTGTTCCCCGACGTACCCGACGACCTGCCCTACCTCTGGCCGGCCTCCGACCGGTCCCCCGGCCCCGGGGGTCAGAAGTAGCGCGTGAACGCCGCCGGGTCGACGGCGAACAACCCCTGGAACGGGCTGTCCAGTTGATAGATGAGCAGCACCGTGAAGGTGATCAGGGCGGACAGGCCCATCACCATCACCACATGGGTGAAGCTGCGCTGGACGCCGAACATGAACATGAACGCGATGGTCAGCCCGCCGCCCACGATCAGGCCGAACCAGATCACCGGCGAGAGCCGCTGCGTGGAATCGGCCTCACGCCCGCGGCGCGCCTCGTCCAGGGTGCTGAGCTGCGCCAGGGTCTCCTGCCCCGTCGCCTGCTGGGCCGGCGTGGCATCCGCGGGGACCTGGCCGCTCGCGCGCACGTCGTCCAGCAGACGCCAGCCGGTCGGTCCCAGCGGGGCTCCCTCGGCCATCGCGGGCCACTCTTGCTCGGTGACGTGCCGGATGTACGTCTCGATCTCGCCGCGCATCACGGCGGCCTGATCCGCGGGCAGGCCCGCGGCGAGCAGATGGATCTGGTGCGCGGCGCTGGCCTCGGTGGCGGTGTGGTCCTCGGCCCCTGAGTTGGTGTCCCAGACCGACACCAGGGCAAGACCCAGGACCAGGGCGTACAGGACGCCGACCATCATGGAGATGTACTCGGCGACGTCCTCGCGGGGCTCTTCGTCCGGGCCCGGCGGCCAGAAGCGGTGCTTGACCAGGACGACCGCCCCGGCGAGCAGGGCGACGCCCAGGACGACGGCGAAGCTTTCGATCATCGGAGGGTCCCGTTTCGTGGCGGCGCGGTCAGAGTCTGCGGGAGCCGAACACGGCGGCCGCGATGGCTGCGGGCAGCAGGACGAGAAACAGCGCGGCCAGCATGCCCATGCCGGTGGGGGTGTGGTCCTGCCGGACGAACCGGCCCAGCAGCGTGCGCTGCGGCCGTTCCTCCTGCGGCACGGCGGCCGGGGGCACGTCCGGGGGCGGATGTGCGGGGGGTGGGTTTGCGGGCGGCGGGTCTGCGGGTGGCGGGTCTGCGGGCGGTGGCACCGCGGGCGCGATCGCTGCCGGGGGTTGTCCGGCCCCGTCGGGTGCGGCGGGGAGAGCGGCTCCGGGCGGGGCGGCGCCGGGGGGTGCGGCTCCGGGTGGGCCGATGCCGGGGGGACCGACG
>NZ_JBNNJZ010001122.1:0-1228 GCF_050270335.1 Streptomyces sp. NPDC059900 | reverse complement strand
CAGCAGGGCGGCCGCGTGGGCGAGCACGATGCGGTCGTTGTCGCAGTAGACGACCCGGGACTCCGGCGCGGCCTGCTGCGCGATCTGGTGCAGGTTGGGCTCGGTCGGGATGCCGGTGCCGATGTCGAGCCACTGGCGGATGCCGTGTTCTTGCGCCAGGACGCGGGTTGCCCGGTGCATGAACGCCCGGTTCTCGCGGGCGGTGACCGGGAGGCCGGGATGGGCCTTGGCCGCGATCTGGGCCGCATCCTTGTCGATCTCGAAATGGTCCTTGCCGCCGAGGAAGTAGTCGTACATCCGGGCCGAGTGCGGCCTGCTCGTGTCGAGATCCCGGCCAGGCTGCCTGGTGTTCATGATTTTCCTTTCACCCGTGTCTGTCGGCCCGCAGGCCAGGAACGGGACGGCCTCTGCGTCCCCGGCCGCAGCCGATTCACCCGGCGGCCAGGTGATCGGCCAGACCCTCTTTCACTCCGCGGACGAATGCGGCGATCTCCTGCGGGGTGTAGATCAGCGCCGGCCCGGCCGGGTCGGTGGACTGCCGCAGGGCCACACGGCCGTCGGCGAGCCGTTTCGTTTCGACGCACTGGCCGCCGTTCGGCCCGCTCCAGGGGCGCTCCCACCCCTGTTCCCCGAGGTCGCGGGCCGGCATCCCGTTGTAGACGCCGTGGTTGGTGATGGTCACGAGTACTCCTTGCGCATACGGTTCAAAAGCGCCCGGCTGTCCCGGGACGACGTCGACAGCGCCATCCGGGAGTGCGCCTCGAGATGGGCGACGACGTCCGCGCGCTGGTCCAGATAGACGGAGGCGGACAGCAGTTCGCTGTAGACGATGTCGGGCAGCTCGGGTTCCTCGAAGCGGAAATACGTGAACGGGGCGCACGCCCCGGCATGCGCACCCGCGTCGAAGGGCACGATGTCGAGGCTGACATGCGCCAGTTCGGTCACGTCCAGGAGCTTTTCTATCTGCTCCCGCATCACGTCGGGGCTGCCCACCTGGCGGTGCAGGACTGCTTCGTCCAGGACCGCCCACAGCGTGGGAGCGTCCTCTTTCTCCAGCAGGCTCTGGCGGCGCAGCCGCAACTCCACGCGGCGCTCGAGTTCTTCCTGGCTTCCGTTCGGCATTCCGCCGCGCAGCACGGTGCGGGCGTAGAGGGGAGTCTGCAGCAGGCCGGTGACGTACTGCGGCTCGTAGGTACGCAGCGTCTTGGCGCTGGTCTCCAGGCTGACG
>NZ_JBNNJZ010001121.1:0-1236 GCF_050270335.1 Streptomyces sp. NPDC059900 | reverse complement strand
CCTCGGGGGAGAGGTCGTCGGGTCCGACCAGCGGGACGTCCTCCTGTCCGGTCCAGGAGTCGTCCAGGAGCAGCCGGGCCGCCGTGGCGGCGATGTCGCCGGTCGCGCAGGTACGCAGCACACGGTCCTGGTCCAGCGCGAGGAAGAACGCGCCTGCCTCCCGCATCGACTCGGCCTGGCCCAGCAGATTCTCCATCAGGAACGGCGGACACAGCGCCCGGTAGTGCACCCCCATGTCCGCGATCGCCTCGTCCATGGCCAGCGACGCCGATATCTGCCCGGCGCCGACCGCCACCGAGCGGCCCAGCGAGGAGACACCGACGACCCGCCGGACGCCCTGGTCGCCGACCACCGCGCGCAACGGCTCGGTGAAGTCGCGGAAGTGGCCCTCGACGCTGTCGGCCGCAGGAGACGGCGGCACCAGCCAGAACATGCGGTCGACGCCCTCGCGCGCCTCCTTCAGGACGGCGGGGTCGGCGTGCGACCCCTGGACGACCTCGACCTGCGCGCGCACCCGCTCCGGCAGGCGGGCCGGATCGCGGACGATCACCCGGATCCCGGCCCCGGGGCCGCCGTCCGGTGCGTCGAGAAGGAGTTCGAGGACCTGTCGGCCGATCTGGCCGGTGGGAGTGGTGACGACGATCATGAAGAGCTCCTGGTGAATGCATCGGTGGGATGCCGTCGAGCCTGCTGTGTCGCGCGCCCGAACTGAAGGACCGATCCGCTCCCGCTTGTTACCCTCAGGGCAATACCGAAGCCGTGACTCAAGAGCAGGGCAGGAGCGCAGTGGAAAGCCTGGAGTCCCGCCCGTTGCGCTACTTCCTCGCCGTCGCCGAGGAGCTCAACTTCGCCCGCGCCGCCGAGCGCCTCGGCATCTCACCGCCGCCGCTGTCCCGCGCGATCCGCCGCCTCGAGACGGATCTCGATGTCTCCCTCTTCGAGCGCACCACCCACAGCGTGGCGCTGACCCCGGCCGGGACGGTGCTCCTCGCGGAGGCGAGGATCGCCCTGGACGCCCTGCGGGCCGCCGGGCGACGGGCCCAGCGCGCGGCCGCCGCCGACCCCCAGCTGGTCCTCGCCGTGAAGGCCGACGGGGACGCCGGGCTTCTGGAGCCGATCCTGGCCCGCTTCGCCGGGGAACCGGCGGCCCTGCCGGTCACCGTCCGGCTGTGCGGCTGGCGCGAACAGCCGCGGCTGCTGCTCCTGGGCGAGGCGGACGCGGCCCTGGTCCACGAG
>NZ_JBNNJZ010001120.1:0-1242 GCF_050270335.1 Streptomyces sp. NPDC059900 | reverse complement strand
GTGCACCGCCGCACATGACGTTCGGCCTCGGAAGTCCTCACTGTGCAGGGGGAGTCCCGGGAGGTCCCGGTTCCCGGTCGCGGCGGGGCAGGGCGGGGCGGGTACGGGGGCGGGGTCCGGTGTTGCTGTGGCGCTCTAGGCGACGTCGGGTCGGGTCATCAGGGGTGATTGTGCGTGCAGTTGCAGGCTGGGGCCGGTCAGGGGCGGGGTGCTCCATGTGGCGGTCGCGGTGCCTGTGCCGGCGTCGAGGGTCAGCCGTACGCGGTGGGGGGTCGTGATGAGGCAGAGGTCGGCGGTGAAGGTGTCGCCCTGCCATGCACCGGTGGCGACGATGGGCCGGCCGAGCGGGGCGCTTTCGCGCCAGCCGCGGTAGCCGGCCTCGACCTGGAGGATTGATCCGAACTGCACGCGCCATCCCCCGCGGGCGGGGTGCACGGTGACGTTGGTCTTGTCGGGGAGGGCGGAGTGGGGCAGTGATGCGTCCAGTGTCGCGGTGATGCTGCGTCGCGGGCCCGCCGAGCCCGCGACCATCGGCAGTTGCAGGTGCCGCAGTCGCCGGGCCAGGGCCTGGTCGTCGCGGGCGCTCGCGGTGTGTCCCACGCCCGGCAGCAGGCAGTCCCACACCGCGTCGAGTGCTTCTTGGGCTTCTCCCTGTGCGGTCAGGGCGACGACGAGGTCGTGTGAGGGGATGACGAGGCACTGCTGGGCGTAGGAGCCGTGGCCGTGGTACCCCTGGCGTGCCATCCAGAACTGGTAGCCGTAGCCGTAGGAGAAGTCCTTTTGGTCTGCGCCTTCCAGGGTCCACTGGCTGGCGGCGTGCTGGCGGGTGGCGCGTTGTACCCAGTCTGGCTCGACGAGCTGCCGGTCGCCCCAGGCCCCTTCGCGGCGCAGCAGTTCCCCGAAGGCGGCGACGGCCTCGGTGGTCAGGTGCAGTCCGTGGAACCCGAAGACGGCACCGTCGGCCACCCGGTCCCACTCGGCGTGCTCGATGCCCATCGGCCCGAACAGGCGCGCGTCGAGGTACTCGGCCAGGCCCGTGCCCGTGACCTGTTCCAGCATCCGCGCCAGGATGTAGGTGGTCGAGTTGTCGTAGACGTGCCGTGTGCCCTCCCGGTGGGCGAACGGCAGGCTCAAGAAACCCTTGGCCAGATCGCCGGGTTCGCGCTCCCATGCCTGGGCGAGGCTGTCGGCGGGGTGCCCGGCCGTCATGGACAGCAGGTGGTGCACGGTGATCCGGCGGCC
>NZ_JBNNJZ010001119.1:0-1244 GCF_050270335.1 Streptomyces sp. NPDC059900 | reverse complement strand
CCGCGCCGCGGCGTCGATCTGTTCGGCACCGCCTTCCGGGGCATCGACCAGGGTGACGCAGCCGCCGCCTGGCTATCTGAGTTCCTCGGCACCCCCAGCCGTCTGGTCCGCGTGCCGCCGGAGCACGACCGGATCACCGACGGCCTGACCCCCGGCCCCTCCGGCTATGCCGACAGCAGTGCGGTGCACCTGCTGTCCCGCGCCTCCCTCGCCCTCCTCAACCAGCGGATGGCCGAGCGCGGCACCCCGGCCCTGTCGATGGACCGCTTCCGCCCGAACATCGTCCTCGACAGCCACAACGGCCACGGCCGCGACAGCGGCAGCGACTGGGCCGCCCTGCCGCACGCCGAGGACCGCGCACGCCGCATCTCCATCGGCGGTGCCGCGTTGGGCTATGCCAAGCTCGCGGTGCGCTGTGCCGTCACCCTGGTCGAACAGGAAGCCGGAGCAAGGCAGGGGCCCGAGCCGCTGCGCACACTGGCCAGCTACCGGCGGGCCGCGAGCGGCGGCGTGGTCTTCGGCGCCAAGTTCTCCGTGATCACGCCGGGGAAGCTTTCGGTCGGCGACGAGGTGGTCGTCCAGGAGTGGGGCGACGCCGATCTGTGAGAACCCGCCGGATACGGCCGAAGCGGGCTGAAGCTTGATCCACGCCGCGCCGCTCAATCCGTTCCGGGTCCCCGGGTCCCCGGGTGTCGGGCAGGAGGTGTGGGCTGCCGGTAGCGCGGCACCGGGGGTCCTTTGTAAGCGTTCTCGCGGCTTCGGCCCTCTTCTTCAGTAGCCGGGGCCTACCCGGCATCTGACGGAGGAGGACGAGCAGTTGGTGCACACTGTGTGGGCCTGGGCTTGTGTAGCGGTCTGCTTCAGCGCAGCAGCGGTGGTGCGGGCGTATGCCTACCGGATCAGGGAGCGGGGCAGACGCAAGACCATGACCGCGGTACTCCAACACCTCAGCCAGCAGGGCGGATTCGCCCGATCCGTTGACCAGGACGGCCTGGCGTGGACCCTGGGGGTGGCCGCAGCCCGGAAGACCACAAGCCCGGAAGACAGTCACGTACCGAGGGTGAGAAACACCGGGCATGCCGAGTGACAGCATCGGGGGCGCCTTCGACCAGCTCTACCGGGCGTCGTATCGCAGGATGCTGGCCAAGGGCATCGTGGTGTGCGGCGGGAACTCCGCGGTGGCCCTGGACGGGTTACAGGAAGCTTTCATCGGGTGCTGGCGCCGTATGAACGACGTGCACGGC
>NZ_JBNNJZ010001118.1:0-1245 GCF_050270335.1 Streptomyces sp. NPDC059900 | reverse complement strand
CTGGGACGGCGTCAGCCCCGACCGGAACTTCACCGGCATCGAGAACTACACCCAACTGTTCACGCGCCCCGAGCTGTTCCGGGTCTTCTTCGTCAGCTTCTACTACCTGGCCGCGTCCGCCGTGCAGATCGTGATCGCGCTGTACTTCGCGACGGTGCTCAGCTTCGACCTGCGCTTGCGCAACCTCTTCAAGGGAATCCTGTTCTTCCCCTACCTGATCAACGGCGTCGCCATCGGTTTCGTCTTCCTCTACTTCTTCCAGGACGGCGGCACCCTCGACTCGATCCTGTCCTGGTTCGGAGTCGGCGGCGACCATGCCTGGCTCGGTGACCCCGAGTCGGCCAACACCTCGCTCGCCGGAGTGTCCGTATGGCGCTTCACCGGCCTGAACTTCGTGCTGTTCCTGGGGGCGATCCAGTCGATCCCCGGCGAACTGTACGAGGCGGCCCAACTGGACGGCGCCAGCCGCTGGCAGCAGTTCCGGCACATCATCGCGCCGAGCATCAAACCCGTCGTGAGCCTCAGCGTCATCCTGGCCATCTCCGGCTCACTGGCCGTCTTCGAGATCCCGTACATCATGACCGGCGGCGCGACCGACACCTCGACCTTCGTCATCCAGACGGTCAAGCTCGCCTTCCAGTTCAACAAGACGGGCCTGGCCTCGGCCTGCGCCGTCGTGCTGCTCCTGATCATCCTGCTGGTCACCTGGATCCAGCGCCGGATCGTGCCCGACGACAAGGTGGACCTCGTATGACCACGCTGACTCCACCCACCCGGCCGGCCGCTCCCGGCAGGCGCCTCACCGCCCCGGGCAGGCGGCCCCGGGCCGGCACGGCGCTGACCTATCTCTCGCTGGTCGTCGCCTCGCTCGTGGTGCTCGTCCCCTTGCTCGTCGTCTTCCTCACCTCGCTCAAGACGTCCCGCGAGGTGACCGACGGCGGCGCGATGAGCCTGCCGGAGAACTGGCTGAACTTCTCCAACTACGCGACCGCCTTCAACGACGGCAAGATGCTGATGGCGTTCGGGAACACGGCGTTCATCCTGCTGTTCTCGATCACCGGCACCGTGCTCATCGGGTCCATGACGGCGTACGCGATCGACCGCTTCGACTTCCGGCTCAAGAAGACGGTCATGGCCCTGTTCCTGATCGCCACGCTGGTCCCCGGCGTGACGACCCAGGTGGCGACCTTCCAAGTGGTCAACAGCTTCGGCCTGTTCGACACCCATTGGGCGCCCATCCTGCTC
>NZ_JBNNJZ010001117.1:0-1251 GCF_050270335.1 Streptomyces sp. NPDC059900 | reverse complement strand
CTTCCGGCGCGCGTGGTGGCCCTACAGCACCGTCCTCGGACGTGTGCCGGGCCTGGAGGGCTACCACGACGTGCGGTCGCACCCGGGCGCCGAGCTGCTGCCGGGCCTGGTGATCTTCCGCTTCGACGGGCCGCTGTTCTTCGCCAACGCCAAGTCGTTCCGCGACGAAGTCCTGCGCTGCGCCCACGCCGAACCGGCACCGCGACGCGTGCTGATCGCCGCGGAACCGATGACCGACGTCGACACGACCGCGGCGGACATCCTGGAGGAGCTGGACGCGGCGCTGAGGGACCGGGGCGTGGACCTGGTCTTCGCCGAACTCAAGGACCCGGTACGGCGCAAGGTCGAGCGCTACGGCCTGGCCCGCACCTTCGACGCGAGCCGTTTCCACCCCACCGTGGAGGGCGCCATCGAGGCCTACCGCTCGGACAGCGGCGCAAACTGGACCCCGGCCGACCGGGCGACCGGTGACCGGGGCTGATCCGGGTCCGCGCGGCAGGGCGGGCAAGTGCGCGGGCAGGGACACGTTCGCCGGGGCGACGGAGAGCACGTGCGTGCCCCACGGCGGCAGATCGACGTAGAGCCCGCTGCCCGTCAGCTCCGCACCGGCCCGCTCATAGCGCTCGATGTCGAGCAGGCTGGCCAACTCCACGCCCCCCTGGCCGAGTTCGCTCCAGGGCAGCCGGATGCGTGCCTGCGCGGGGTGGTCGGAGAGGTTGACCACGGTCAGGTGCCGGCCCGCCTCGCCCGACCAGCACGAGACGATGAGGTCCCGGCCGGAGTCGTTGTCGGGCCAGCCCTCGCAGTCCAACAGCTGCCAGCGTCCCGTACGCATGTTGCTGCGGTGCACCGCCGCGAGGAGCCGCTCGTAGAACTCCCGCAGGGAGGGGTCCGGCGACTCGTCCGGACGCCGGTCGAGGAAGACCGGCAGGTGGACACGGCGCCCGGTGAACTGGCCCTCGTGCCACAGGGTCGCGCCGGGCAGCGTGGCAATAAGCGTGGCCGCCGCCCGTTCCTTGGCCGCCGGCAGGGTGCGCGCGGCCCGCGGCTCGTCGTGGTTCTCCAGGAACCGGACCAGGCCGCGCTGGTACTGCTCGTCGGCTTGCAGGTGCCCGCGCACCGACTCGGGGCTCTCGTTCAGGATCCGGTCGTAGAGCCGCTTGTCGTAGCAGAAGTCGAACCCCTGCTGCTGCAGGGCCCATTCGAGGTCCCAGTAGGCCTCCGCGGCGAAGACCATGTGCGGGTGGAGAC
>NZ_JBNNJZ010001116.1:0-1254 GCF_050270335.1 Streptomyces sp. NPDC059900 | reverse complement strand
GGGTTTGTAGGTTGTGTCGGCGGCGTGCGGGGCTCGCGTCGCTCGAAGCGACGACGCGGCCCGTCCGTGTCCCCGAGAGCGCCGCGGCCGCGACGGCTGCCAGGGCGAGCGCGACGCCCGCGACGGTGGCCGTGGTGACGTGCGTGTCACCGTGTGGCAGGAGCAGGTCGAGGGCGAGCGAGCCGACCAACTGGCCGGTGATCGTGCACAGTCCGAGCAGCAGGACGCCGAGCTTCTGGACCGCGGCGACCGCGATGGTGATGAAGGAGATGCCGACCAGGCCGCCGAGATAGAGATACGGCTCGGTCGGCAGCCGGGAGGGAATCCCGGCTGCCACGGCATGCACCAGGAAGATCACGCTCAGCGCGCCGGTACCGGCGACGAAGTTGAAGAACGTGCCCGCGTACGCGGATCCCGCGGCGTTCTTCACATGTCCGTTGACGGCCTGCTGCCAGCTCACGCACACGCCCGCCACCAGCGGCAGCAGCAGCATCAAGTACGGGAACCCGCCGCCCAGTTTGTCCGCCATCGACAGGCCCACGGCCGCGAGCACGAGGACCGCCCCGACGACCCGGCGCCGGGTGGGCCGCTGCGGGCCGGCGGGACCGAGTCCCATCCGGTCGAAGAGCAGCCCTCCGGTGACCTGACCCGCGACGATCGCGACGGTGAACAGGGCGACCCCGAGCGCCCCGACGGTCAGCCCCTGCGCGAGCAGGAAGGCCGCACCGCCGAAGCCGCCGAGCACCTGCCACCACTTGAGCCGCCTGTTGCGTACGTCGGAGAGCACCAGGCCGACCCCGCGGCGCGGCTTGCGCAGCGCCAGGAGACCGAGAGCCAGCATCACGAACCCCGAGCCGAAGGAGATCACCGCTGCCGCGAATCCGTCCCCGCCCAGCCCGGTGGCGAGCTCGCCGGTGATCCGCGCCTGCAGGGATATCAGCGTGCCGGAGAAGACGGCCAGGAGCAGCCAGGGTGCTGCGGCGGCGGGCATGTGCGTACGACCTCTGGGGACATCGGGGGTGGTGGGCGGCTCCGGTATGCCGGGGAACGGCGGCCGGTCCGTCCCTTTGTAACCGATCAGATCGTCACCGGACAGGGCGGGCCGGATGACGAGACGGGGGCCGGAGTCAGATGACGGGACGGGGTCAGCGGCACAGGAGCGCGGCGCGCAGGTCCAGCTTGTGGTCGAGGCGGGAGAGGTCCCGGCCGGTGAGGTCCTGCACCCGTTCGATGCGGTAGTGGACGGTGTTGACG
>NZ_JBNNJZ010001115.1:0-1258 GCF_050270335.1 Streptomyces sp. NPDC059900 | reverse complement strand
GGTCTGGCTTGTCCGGTTTAATGATATTAATCAGTTCCTCTTTGTAGTAATACATAACACGCCTCATTTCTTCTTAAGAGATTTTCTTATATTATTTGTAAGATGAGATAAAATATATACATGATAAGCATGGGAAGGCGTGAAAGAAGAAAATAAAAAAATACAGGAAAAGTGTTGACCAAATAAAACAGGCATGGTATATTATTAAACGTCGCTGATGCGCTTCAACAAAAAGCTCACAGCGGCGGAGAAATAAAAACAAAAAAACATTTGACAGCAACTTTCTGAAATGTTATACTGAAAAAGTCGCCTCAAGATGAGGTTGAGATGATCTTTGAAAACTAAACAAGACAAAACGTACCTGTTAATTCAAAGTTTTAAATAAATCGCACAGCGATGTGCGTAGTCAGTCAAACTACTTTATCGGAGAGTTTGATCCTGGCTCAGGACGAACGCTGGCGGCGTGCCTAATACATGCAAGTCGAGCGGACAGATGGGAGCTTGCTCCCTGATGTTAGCGGCGGACGGGTGAGTAACACGTGGGTAACCTGCCTGTAAGACTGGGATAACTTCGGGAAACCGGAGCTAATACCGGATACGTTCTTTCCTCGCATGAGGAAAGATGGAAAGACGGTTTCGGCTGTCACTTACAGATGGGCCCGCGGCGCATTAGCTAGTTGGTGAGGTAACGGCTCACCAAGGCAACGATGCGTAGCCGACCTGAGAGGGTGATCGGCCACACTGGGACTGAGACACGGCCCAGACTCCTACGGGAGGCAGCAGTAGGGAATCTTCCGCAATGGACGAAAGTCTGACGGAGCAACGCCGCGTGAGTGAAGAAGGCCTTCGGGTCGTAAAGCTCTGTTGTTAGGGAAGAACAAGTGCCAGAGTAACTGCTGGCACCTTGACGGTACCTAACCAGAAAGCCACGGCTAACTACGTGCCAGCAGCCGCGGTAATACGTAGGTGGCAAGCGTTGTCCGGAATTATTGGGCGTAAAGGGCTCGCAGGCGGTTTCTTAAGTCTGATGTGAAAGCCCCCGGCTCAACCGGGGAGGGTCATTGGAAACTGGGGAACTTGAGTGCAGAAGAGGAGAGTGGAATTCCACGTGTAGCGGTGAAATGCGTAGAGATGTGGAGGAACACCAGTGGCGAAGGCGACTCTCTGGTCTGTAACTGACGCTGAGGCGCGAAAGCGTGGGGAGCGAACAGGATTAGATACCCTGGTAGTCCACGCCGTAAACGATGAGTGCTAAGTG
>NZ_JBNNJZ010001114.1:0-1261 GCF_050270335.1 Streptomyces sp. NPDC059900 | reverse complement strand
GCAGCGGCGCGGGACGGCCCGCGGTCACCCCCTACCGGGAGTACCTGGGCTGGCTGGCGCGGCAGGACAAGGACGCCGCGCGGGCGGCCTGGACACGGGCCCTGGCGGGGGCCGACGAACCGACCCTGGTCGCCCCCACCGCCGTGGATGCCGGGGCCGCGCTGCCGCGATCGGTGGCCTGCGCGCCGGGTTCGGAGCTGAGCGACGCAGTGCGCGACCTGGCCCGGGAGCTGGGCGTCACGGTGAACACTGTCCTGCAAGCAGCATGGGCGATCGTGCTGGCGCAGCTGGCCCGCCGCCAGGACGTGGTCTTCGGGACGACGGTCGCTGGGCGGCCGGCGGAGCTGCCGGGCATGGAGAACATGCTGGGCCTCTTCATCAACACCGTCCCCGTGCGGGTGCGACTTGAAGCGACGCAGTCGGTGACCCAGTTACTGACCGAACTGCAGGCCGGGCAGTCGGGGTTACTCGACCACCAGTATCTGGGCCTGACAGAGATCCAGCGGCTTGCCGGTCCGGGCGCGAGCTTCGACACGCTGCTGGCATTCGAGAACTTCCCGGGTGATCCGGATGCGCCGTCATCCCTTGATTCCGTGGTCGTCACGAGTGCCGGGATGCGGGAGTCGACGAACTTCGCGCTGGCGCTGGGCGTGGACCCGTCCGACCTGAACCTTCGGCTCGACTACCGCCCCGACCTGTTCGACGAAGACACCGCCCGGGCGTTGACCGGCCGGTTGGTGCGGGTGCTGGAGCAGGTGACCGCGGATCCGCGCGTTCGACTGAGTGAGATCAATGTGCTCGATGCCGATGAGCGGGCGCGAGTGGTGGGGGAGTGGAACGCCACGGCGCGACCCGTCGGCTCGGAGACGGTGATGGAACGTTTGCGGGAGTGGGCGGTTCTTTCGCCGGGGGCGTGTGCGGTGCGGTGCGGATCCGAGGAGCTGTCGTACGGGGAGCTGGAGGCCCGTTCGAATCGGCTGGCCCGGCGTCTACGACGTCTGGGTGTCCGATCCGAGTCGCGGGTGGGTCTGCGGTTGCCGCGTGGGGTCGACATGGTGGTGTCGATGCTGGCGGTGTGGAAGGCCGGCGGTGCCTACGTGCCGCTGGATCCGGAGTATCCAGCCGACCGCCTGGACTTCATGGCCGTCGACAGCGGCGCGTCCGTGGTGATCGACGCCGAGTGGCCGGCGGACGGCGCCGAGTCGGATGCACCACTTGATGTTCTGGTGAATCCCGACCAGTTGGCGTATGTGATCTACAC
>NZ_JBNNJZ010001113.1:0-1267 GCF_050270335.1 Streptomyces sp. NPDC059900 | reverse complement strand
ATCCTGTACACCGTCCTCAGCCGCGGCACCGTGGACCGCTTCACACTCCTCACCGCCGCAACGGTCGTGTTCGTCCTGGTGGTACGCCAAGCGATCATGCTGCTCGACAACATTTCCCTGGCCGGAGAACTGGCGCAGAAGGAGAGCCATTTCCGCTCCCTGGTGCAGGGCTCCAGCGACGTCATCATGACCATCGCTCCCAACGGCATCCTGCGCTACGTATCCCCCGCCGCGGCCGGGGTCTACAAACGCCCGCCGGAGGACCTGGTCGGGACGGAACTGGCCGGTCTCGTCCACCCGCAGGACCTGGGCCGCGTGGTGCACGAGGTACGCCGCTTCCTGGCTGCCAGCCCCCTGGACGAACCCGCCACCCGCATCGAGTGCCGCTTCCGCTCCGGCGACGGCGGCTGGCTGGACGTCGAGTCCACCGTCAACCGCCACCACAGCGGGCTGATCTTCAACAGCCGGGACGTGAGCGAGCGGGTCCCCCTGCGGGACCGGCTGCAGCCGGTGGCCGCTCCCGCTCGGGCGATCCCCGAGAACGGCCGCGCCGTCGACGTCAGGGCCGAAGAAGAGCGCCCCCGCACCGCGGACACGACACCGCAGGACAAGGCACCCTCTCCCTCCGACACCGACAAGGCTATGTCGCGCTCGCGCGGGCGGAGGGCGGATGCGAGGGAGTCCGGCGGGCGCGCCGTGCAGTTCATCGCGCGGTTCCTTGCCCTGCTGCTGCCGGCCAGCGAACGGCCCGGCTGGCTCGAGGAGCAGCGCGCCATCCTGGCTGACCTGCCGGGGCGTGTCGCCCAGTGGCAATGGATGGTCGCCTGGCTGATCGCCATGCCCCGTGTTGCCTACACTTTTCGCTCCGGCCGCGACAAGGAATCGGTATGACCACCCCGCCCCCGGAACCCACCGGACCCCAGCCGGCCCCTTCCGCTCCGGACACCCAACCGCTGCTGAGCCAGCGGGCCGCCCTGGTCTTGCTGACGGCGGCGTTCATCGGCACCCTCGTCGGCGTCCTCACCTGGTTCAGCGCGGGCAATGCCGCCGGCGCGCTCCTCGCCGGGGTGACGGGGTTCGGGGCTGGCACTGTGGGACTGCACAAGCTGATCGGTTGATCCGCCCCGTACCAGGGACGCGGTCCGCCGCGCTCAGGGGCGGTGCGCGGAAGCGAGATGGCCGCCGGACTCCGGGAATCCGAGTCCTGCCCAATGTTCAGCCGGCACCCGTCCGGTCTTTCCGCCGCCGGCTCGTCCCCATCCGTACC
>NZ_JBNNJZ010001112.1:0-1287 GCF_050270335.1 Streptomyces sp. NPDC059900 | reverse complement strand
GCTATGGCCTGCTCAACCTCACCCGCAACGACGCGCACAACAGTGATCCGCGGCCCCTCGAACCCGGCCGCCGCTACCGCGCGGTCATCCCCCTCAACGGCGTCGCCCAGGCCTTCCCGCCCGGTCACCGCATCCGCCTGTCGCTGTCCACCTCGTACTGGCCGCTGGCCTGGCCGCCGCCCAAGCCGGTGCTCCTGACCGTGCACGAGACGTCGAGCACCCTGACCTTGCCGGTCCGCCCGGTGGAGGAGCCCGACGCCGTGTCCCACGAGCCCTTCGGCGAACCCGAAGGCACGCGACCGCGCCCCTCGACCCAGCTGGTCGCCCCCGAGGAGCGCTGGCAGGTCAAGCGTGACCTGGTCGACTACGCCGCGGAGCTGGAGATCGTCAAGGACCGGGGCACGGTACGGATCGACGACATCGGCCTGGATGTCGGCCGCCGGGCCTACGAGCGCTACACCTCCGTGGCCGAGGACTTCACCTCCGCCACCGGAGAGTCGGCCTGGACGATGTCCTTCAGCCGCGACGACTGGGACGTACGGGTGGAGACCCGCACCGTCCTCAGCTGTGACGAGGGCCACTTCAGGGTGGACGCCACCCTGGACGGATACGAGGGCGACCGCCGGGTTTTCTCGCGGACCTGGAACGAAAGCGTGCCCCGGGATCTCATGTGACGCCGTATCCGAATCAACTGCGGGGATCCGGCCGGTTTCTTCTGTTTGCCGCCATTCCGGCAGGGCACCCGGTGCCTTGGAGGTTGATCATCTCCTCCCGTTATGTGAATCCCCGCCTTTCGGGGAAAACCAATTGAGGAGTTCTCGATGAGCAACGAAATCTGGAGCTACGCCCCGACCGCCGGGCATGGCCCGGACGCCGATCTGACCGGCTACAAGGTCGAGGCAGCCGACGGTCACATCGGCAAGGTCGACAAGCACTCGAACGAGGTCGCCAACCAGTACATCGTCGTCGACACCGGAGTGTGGATCTTCGGCAAGGAGGTGCTGCTGCCTGCGAGCACCGTCACCGCCATCGACCACGACGCGCGGAAGATCCTGGTCTCGCGCACCAAGGACCAGATCAAGGATGCGCCCGAGTTCGACAAGGAGAAGCACCTGGGCGACCCCGCGTACCGCGACCAGCTCGGCGGCTACTACGGCGGTCTCGGTCCGGGTCATTGACCCTCGCGCGGGCGTGAGCGCGCCGCCGCAATGACTCTGTCGGCGCCCCGGGGGCCGGGGGGCCCCGGCGCCCCCCGGGGGGGGCGTATAAACAAAAACGAGCCCACCC
>NZ_JBNNJZ010001111.1:0-1288 GCF_050270335.1 Streptomyces sp. NPDC059900 | reverse complement strand
GCCTCATACTCACTGAGGCCCGCCCCTCACCCCCTTGCCCTTTCCGGGAGTCTGCATGGCACTCATCACCCGTCGTAGAGCCCTCACCATCGGCGCCGCGCTCGCCGGCACCGCAGCCGTCCCCGCGTACGCACAGGCGAGCGAGCGCGGCCATGGGCCCCGCCCCCTGGTCCGCGCCCACGCGCACAACGACTACGAGCACCCCCGGCCCCTCTTCGACGCGCTCGACCACCGCTTCGGCAGCGTCGAGGCCGACATCTACCTCGTCGACGGCGCTCTCCTGGTCGCCCACGACCCGATCGACCTGGATCCCGCCCGCACCCTCGAAAAGCTCTACCTGGACCCCCTGGCCGCCCGTGTGCGTGCCAACCACGGTTCCGTGTACCGGGGTTACCACCGCACCCCCTTCCAGCTCCTGATCGACATCAAGACCGAGGGTGCGGCGACGTACCTCGAACTCGACCGCCACCTGCGGCGCTACCGGCACCTGTTCACCACCTACTCCCACGGCAAGGTGCGCCGCGGCCCCGTGACGGCGGTGATATCCGGCGACCGGGCCGCCCGCGCGCCGATGGAGGCCCAGCGGGTGCGCCGTGCCTTCTACGACGGGCGCCTCGCCGACCTGGGCAGCGCGGCGCCCGCCTCGCTCATCCCGTTGATCAGCGACAACTGGACGCTCAACTTCAGCTGGCAGGGCGTCGGCGCGATCCCGGCCGCCGAGCGCGACAAACTGCGCGGCATCGTCTCGGCCGCCCACAAGCGCGGACAGCGTGTCCGCTTCTGGGCGACGCCCGACCTGGCGGGACCGGCGCGCGACGCGGTGTGGGGCGAGCTCCTGGCCGCCGGAGTCGACCACTTGAACACGGACGACCTGGCCGGCCTGGAGGCGTTCCTCGACGCCCACGGGCAGTAGCCGCCGTCCGCGCCGAAGCAACGCCCCGGCACATAACACCCGTTCGGAGGACATGCCGGTCGCCCGGACGGTCCCTCCGCTGCGCCACACTCGGCCCAGAGCCGCGGTGTGGACGTGGCGGAGGAGGTTGTCCCCATGGCCATTTCGGTCTCTGTGGTGCTGCTGCTGGTGATCCTCGCAGTGGTCTTTCTGCGCAACGGCGCACTGAAGTTCTCGCACGCCCTGGTCTGTGCGCTGCTCGGCTTCTATCTGGCGAGTTCGAGCATGGCGCCGACCATCCACAACGGGGTGACGGCAGCCGCGGACATCGTCAGCGGACTCCAGCCATGACCCGGCGGCCATGACCCGGTCATGACAAGCCTAGATGATTGCCTC
>NZ_JBNNJZ010001110.1:0-1288 GCF_050270335.1 Streptomyces sp. NPDC059900 | reverse complement strand
GGCGCAGCCGGGGGCCGTGGCGTGTCTGCGGCTCGCCGGGGCGCGGATATCCGGACACCTCAATCTGGCAGGTGCGCAGATCGCGTACGCCCTCTGGCTGGAGGACTGCTGGTTCGAGGAGTCGGTGAACCTGCTCGGAGCGTCAACGCAAACGCTCGTGATCACGGGCAGTCACGTACCGGGTATCGAAGCCTATGCGGCCCGGATCGAGGGAACGCTCGACCTGCGACGCTCCGTGGTGCGGAAGCTGGCGTCCTCGCCCTTCAACCACGTCAGCACCGCCCTGTCCCTGAGCGACGCCCGGGTGACCGGTGGCATGCTCCTCAACGGCGCCGAGATCAGCGCGCCCGGCGGATGGGCCGTGGCCGCCGGCGGCCTGGTCATGGAGGGAGGCGTGACCTGCAACGGCGGGTTTGTCGCGCGAGGTGAAGTGCGGCTGCCGGGAGCACAGTTACCCGGCGGCCTGTTCATGCAGGGGGCACAGCTGGTGAGTCCCGGCCCGCGCGGGACGGCGCTCGCCCTGGACAACGCCTCGGGCTCGACGTTCGACTTCTCCGCCGGGTTCACGGCGAACGGGACCGTACGGGTCCGGGGCACCCGGATCTCGAACAATCTGACCTTCGAGGGAGCCGTCCTCAACGGACTGCCCGGCGGACACGGTGCATCCTTGGCCGCTCCCTTGATGCAGGCCGTCGACTTCGACTTCACCCTCGCCCAGCCTCCGTCCGGCACCGTGGATCTGCGGGGTGCACAGGTGTCCAACCTCTACGACAGCGATCACAGCTGGCCGGAAGTGGTGGAGCTGGACGGCTTCGTCTACGGATCCATCAAAACGGACAAGGGCCGCGGGCGCCGGGAGGCAGTGGGACGGCGCGACTCCGTTGCACGACGGGTGGCGTGGATACGACGCAGCCCCGGCTACAACCCGCAGCCTTACGAGCAGTTGGCCAGCTGGTACCGGAAGGCCGGCCACGACGACGACGCCCGCCGTGTGCTCCTGGCCAAACAGCGGCACCGACGGCAAACTCTGTCCCGGGCCTCTCGCATATGGGGTCACCTGCTCGACACGACCGTCGGCTACGGCTACCGCCCCTGGCTGGCCGACGTCTGGCTCCTCGCTCTGACCCTGCTGGGCACTCTGTCCTTCGGCGCTCACTCCCCCACCCCGGTCAAACGAGGCGAAGGCGCCCCCTTTCAGCCCCTCGTCTACACATTCGACCTGCTGATCCCCATCGGCGGCCTGGGCCAGCGCACGGCCTGGTCCTGGCCGCACGACGGCCTCCAGTGG
>NZ_JBNNJZ010001109.1:0-1290 GCF_050270335.1 Streptomyces sp. NPDC059900 | reverse complement strand
GAAGAGGGCAGAGGCCTACGGGGGGCGTGGCGGGGCGCGCCTGTCCTGGCGGGAGCCTGACCGCGCGGGGTCCGTCCTGTGCCGCCGCGCGCGAAACCGTGGACCGTAACGCTGGCATGGCAGGCCCGTGACGCGGTCATTGCAGCCTGGTGGCGCTCGACAGGGGAGTCTTGACCGGAATTCGGTGCAGGCCTAGCTTCGGCGTCATGTGCATCTGCCAGCGGTTTCGGAAGCGACGGGCCATCGATCTGATGCGCGTTGCCACCGCGGTGTGTAGCTGACCCCTCCGCTGCGCCGAGCCGGCCCGCCCCGGCCCCATCGCTCCGCGCAGCCTCGGCGACGTGTACGGGCGCAAGCGGTATCTCCTCGTCGGCGTGGCCGTCTTCCTCCGGTCGGGGGCGGCGGCCGCGCTCGCCGTGTCGTGGGCGGCGCTTCCGCTGGTGTGTGCCGCCATGCGGGTGCTTGCCGGCGCCGCCGCGGCGAACGAGACGCGTCACGTGAACCCGCCACGCCGCAGCACGACTCGCACACCCCCTTAGCGATCGGGAGCCTGATGAGCCCGCAATTCCTCTGGTACATCCCCAACACCGTCCAGCCCGGCCACCGCGGTGACGACACGACAGCCGGCTGGGGGTCCATCGAGTACTCCACCGAACTCGCCCGCACGGCAGAGGATCACGGCTGGGGCGGCGCGCTGCTGGGCACCGGATGGGGGCGCCCGGACACCTTCACCGTCGCCACCGCCCTGGCCGCGCGCACCACGACGTTCAAGCCCCTGATCGCCGTGCGCCCCGGCTACTGGCAGCCCGCGCACTTCGCCAGTGCCGCGGCCACGCTCGACCAGCTCAGCCGCGGCCGCGTCCTGGTCAACATCGTCAGCGGCATCGACAGCCCGGCCGCCTACGGCGACAGCAACGTCGAGCCCGCCGCACGCTATGCCCGCACCCGGGAGTTCCTGCACCTGGTGCGGCGCCTGTGGACCGAGGAGAACGTCACGTTCGAAGGCGAGCACTTCCGCGTCACCGACTCGACGATCAGCCCGCACCCCTACGCAAGCGACGGGCGGGTGCACCCGACCCTCTACTTCGGCGGCGCGTCCGAGGCGGCCGAACGTGTCTCGGCCGCCGAGGCCGACGTACAGCTGTTCTGGGGCGAACCGCTGGAGGGCATCGCCGAACGCATCGCCCGCCTGCGGGAGTTGAGCGAACAGGTGGGGCGCCGCCATGCTCCGCTGGAGTTCGGGCTGCGGATCACGACCGTGGTGCGCGACACCACCGAGGAGGCCTGGCG
>NZ_JBNNJZ010001108.1:0-1293 GCF_050270335.1 Streptomyces sp. NPDC059900 | reverse complement strand
GTGCCGGCGAGCACCATCACGAGCACGGTGCGAAGCGCACCCACGGCCCACTGTCCCATGACCCACCTTCCATCGAATGACGATGGGAATCTATCGATTATCGATAGATTAAGCAAGGTGTTCGGCCGTTTCGCCACGGCACGCAGCGCGAACCCCTGACCCGGCCGGGACGGACAGGCCCCATGGAGGTGTGCAACGCCTGCCTGCGCAGTGCCCGTCGCCGTCAGCAGTCGCCGGCGGGCCGGCATTTCCAGCGTCTGGTCCGCCGGCGGGGAGCGCCACGTCCCGGTGCCCGCCTGCTGTCCGGCCCCCTCTCGGGTGTGGAACTCCAGACTGCTTCTCAATGATGTTGCCGCCAGAGTCCGGGGCCCCGCAGCACGGGCCAGAAGGCTTGCGTCACCGGCCTCAGCCAATGGCGCGCCCCCGGACTCCGCTGTTCGTGACGGCCATTGCCCATCTCAGCCCTGCGTCCGTTGGGGTCGCAGGGCTGTGGCGGCGCCGGGGCCGTGCCGTGTGCGTTGTGCCGTCGGTCGATCAGGGCAGTGTCTGCCGAAGCCGGTCGTCAGGCGGCCGGGCCGGCAGCGAGATCGAGGGCGATGTCGGTGATCATGTCTTCCTGGCCGCCGACCATCTTGCGCCGTCCGACCTCGACCAGGATCGCGCGGGTGTCCAGGCCGTAGCGGTGCGCCGCGGCTTCCGCGTGGCGCAGGAAGCTGGAGTACACGCCGGCGTAGCCGAGGGTGAGGGTCTCGCGGTCCACCCGCACGTCGCGGTCCTGCAGCGGGCGGACCAGGTCGTCGGCGGCGTCCATCAGCGGGAACAGGTCGCAGCCGTGCTGCCAGTCCATCAGGTCGGCGACCGCCACGAACGCTTCGAGCGGGCAGTTGCCGGCGCCCGCCCCCTGCCCGGCGAGGGAGGCGTCGACGCGGGTGACGCCGTTCTCCACGGCCACGACCGAGTTGGCGATGCCCAGGCCCAGGTTGTGGTGCGCGTGGATGCCGAGTTCGGTGTTGGGCGAGAGGGCATCACGGTAGGCGCGCAGGCGCTCGCGCACGCCGTCCATGGTCAGGCGGCCGCCGGAGTCGGTGACGTAGACGCACTGGGCGCCGTAGGACTCCATCAGCTTGGCCTGCCGGGCGAGTTCGGCGGGCTCGGCCATGTGGGACATCATCAGGAAGCCCGCCACGTCCATGCCCAGGCTGCGGGCGGCGTCGATGTGCTGGGCGGAGATGTCCGCCTCGGTGCAGTGGGTGGCGATGCGGACCGAGCGGATGCCCCGGGAGCGGGCCTGCC
>NZ_JBNNJZ010001107.1:0-1294 GCF_050270335.1 Streptomyces sp. NPDC059900 | reverse complement strand
GGCGGCCCCCCCACCTGGGTGTGGGGGGGGGGGGGGGGGGTTCTGTCGCCGGGGCCCGCGCGGGGGGGCCCGCCCCCCCGGGGGGGGGGGGAGGCGGCGCCGCTGTGTGAGTATCCGGGTGCGTCCTCGGACGGGACCGCGGATGACGTCAGATCAGCCAGCCGAGGAAGTGGGCGATACCGGCGACGACGTCAGTGATGATGTTCATGGTGGTGCTTCTCCTTGTGGGACTTGCTCAGGATCTTTCAACTGCCGGTCCTCGTATGGGACATGGACCGGGAACGCGGCAACTACGGTCTGCAGCCCGTTGCTTGCGTTCCGTAATCATCGTCAATCACATGCGTCACATGCAATCCCTGGCGGAACGATCACCTGTTCCAGGGAACAACTGCTCCCGTGTTCGTATTTTCGAGATGCGGAGGGGCCTGGGGCGCGTGACGATGGGCCCATGAAGGCCGCCGATACGTTCCCCGTGCGCCGCGTGTACGACCCGCCCGGCGAGGCGGACGGCGTGCGCGTCCTGGTCGACCGGCTCTGGCCGCGCGGCATCTCCAAGGAGCGGGCCGCCGTCGACGAATGGCTCAAGGCAGTCACGCCCTCCGGCGAGCTGCGCAAGTGGTTCCACCGGCACCGGGACGAGTACGAGGAGTTCGGTCGCCGCTACCGCGCCGAGCTCGAAGGCCCCGAGCAGCAGGACGGCATCGAGCACCTGCGCGAGCTCGCGGCGGCGGGGAAGGTCACCCTGGTCACCGCGGTCAAGGACGTGGAGCACGGCCATCTGCCGACGCTGCGGGCGGTGTTGGCGGGGGAGCGGATCTGAGGCGGAGGGAAGCGAAGGGCGCACGTGCCGATGGCTCGCGCAACCGCGCGCCGGATACGGGGCGTGCCTGATCGCCTACTTTTAGTCACTCCAGCGGATCGCGTGGGAGCGCTCCGCACGGTGGAGGGGATCTCGACATGATCAACACGATGCGACGACGCATGGCCGCGGGCCTGGGGGTGCTCGCGGCCGCCGCGACGCTGGCGATCGCGGTGCCGGGCTCGGCGTACGCGGCGGAAGGTGTCCTGATCGTCAACGGCCAGGATTACGCGGACCCGAGCGGCTGCTACCCCGTCGAGTGGTTCCCGGCCTCGGTGGCCAACCACACCGACGCCATCGCCGAGGTCCACTCGGGCCCTGATTGCAGCGGCCCGGTGGAATGGCTGGTGTACCCGGGCGAGACGTACCACACGGAAACCGCCCAGAGCGTCTTCATCCTCTGAGCCACGGCACCCGGCGCCCCGCTCCCCCGGG
>NZ_JBNNJZ010001106.1:0-1301 GCF_050270335.1 Streptomyces sp. NPDC059900 | reverse complement strand
TCGCCCAGCTCTAGCTCGACCAGACTGAAGACACGTCGGTAGCCGGCTGCGAGCAGAAGCGCCGTGGCGTCCTGCTCGGAGATCATGGCGTTCGCACCGATCACTGCAGTCCGCGCCGTGCCGTGTTTTTCGACGAGCTGGCGGATCCGCTCTTCGGCCCAGCACAGCATGGCAGATCCGATGCCCTGGTTGCGATGCTCGGGCAAGAGGTAACCGCGGTGCAGGTACAGCCACGTATCGTCTCGCTCCTGCCACCACCGGATGGTCGAGTAGCCGACGACGCTCCCGTCGCGCACCACCAGAACCTGGTTCTTGGACGGCTCGTCCAGCTTGGCAGAGGCCTCGGCGATCTCGGCGGCTGTCGGGAGCCCTTCCACAACCGAACGGGCGTCGACCCGGTCCCGTTCGACACATTCCAGCCGCACCGCGGCCATGGGGCCGTGGTCCTCGTCGCCCCGATACGGCCGGAACCCGAAGCCGGCTGGGAGGTCCTGTCCTGGCGTCTCATCCGACATGATCGGATGATCTCGAACTTTGAGGCAGGTCTGCCACCCTGTTCATGATTCATGCTGCGGTCGTCTGCGGCCGTTCCACGAGGTAGCCGCGTTCGAAGGGGGCTCCGACACGGACGAGGGCGACGAGGTGGGGTGCGTGCGGTGGACCTCGTCGGCCCGGAGCATGTGGGGGTGTCGACCGACTACCCGTTCGACCACGAGGACTTCAACGCGATGCTCGCCCGGAGCCCGGAGCTGTTTCCCGACTGCTACACGGGCTGGGGCCCCATCAACTTCATGCCCCCGGAAGGACTGTTGACGGTGGAGGACGCGCTGCTGTCCCGGGGATACCCCCGCGATGCCGTCATCGCGATCACGGGAGGCAACTTCCGCCGCGTTGCAGCGCAGGTATGGCAGTAGCCCGCAGCGCAGACCTGCCCGGGCCGCAGCGGCCCCCTCACCGGCCGCCACCCCGGGCCGGGGGGCAACTTCCCATAGCCGCCCGCCGGATCGTGTACGCCTGCTAGACAGTCGACCATGACCTCTCAGCGCCTGCTGCTCCCCCGTTCTGCACCGGCCGCCGCGGGAATATCCTCGGTTGCGATCGCCGCACTGCTGGACCGGCTCGAAGCGCGGTCCGGCGAAAGCCATTCCCTCATGGTCGTGCATGCCGGTCACGTGGTCGCCGAGGGCTGGTGGGCCCCGTATACGGCTGATCGTCCGCATCTTCTCTACTCGCTGACCAAGTCGTTCACGTCGGTCGCCGTGGGGCTCGCGATCGGCGACGGGCTGCTCTCACTCGATGAC
>NZ_JBNNJZ010001105.1:0-1322 GCF_050270335.1 Streptomyces sp. NPDC059900 | reverse complement strand
CGCCACACCTCCGCCCTGGCCGGGGCCATCGCGGAGGACAGCGGCCTGCCCGCGGACGATCCCGCCTGCACCGCCCTGGCCCACTTCGCCCTCGAAGCCCCGCGCGCCGCCCGCGGCCACGACGACCCCCGCCAGGCCATCACTCGCGCCTTCGACCTGCTGGAGAACGGCTGGCGGGCCCTCGCCTGAACGGCGGGGCCCGCTCGCGGATCTCGCCGTACCTCAGGCAGCCGGAACGGTCGCCTCGCCCGCCGGTCCGCCGTCCTCCTCGGGCGCGTCCCCTTCCGGACCCAGCGGACGGCCCTCCCACAGCAGGGCACGCCAGCCCGCTTCGGGCGAGCCTTCGAGGACGACCACGCCCGTATTGCCCAGCGGGTGACTCGCCGAGAACTCCACGTCGACGTTGACCGCACGGGCAGCCACCCACATACGGATCGCGGCACCGTGGCTGACCATCGCCACCGTCTCCACTCCCGTCGCGGCCGCTTCGGCGACGACCGAGTCAAAGCGGCCCAGGGCCTCGACGCCGTTCTCGCCGCCGGGCATCCGGCGCTCGGTGTCGCCCGCGGACCAGGCGAAGGCAGCGGCGAGGTAGGCGGTGGCAGCCTCCTGGTCGCCGCGCATCTCCAGATCGCCCGCGATCAGCTCCCGGATCCCGTCCCTGATCCGGGGCTCAAGCCCCTTCGCAGCGGCCAGCGGCGCGGCGGTCAGCTGGGTCCGCACCAGCGTGGAGACGTACAGGGCATCGACCTTCTCCCCCGCAAGGGCCTCCGGCAGCGCAGCCGCCTGCTCCTCCCCCAACGGCGTCAGCCCCGGCCCCGGTGCCCCGGTGTCCAGGAGGTGCTTGAGGTTGGACGGGGTCTGACCATGGCGTATGAGCAGCAGGCGCATGCGGGGATTACCTCCACTGGACGGAAACAACGCCTTCCACTCTGCCACCAGAACCCTTCGGTTTCCCCCGCGCGCACTGCCACAGTGGACCGGCTACTTCGTAGCCCCCTGGGCGAAGCCGTTGT
Organism: Streptomyces sp. NPDC059900; assembly: GCF_050270335.1. Taxonomy (NCBI): domain Bacteria; kingdom Bacillati; phylum Actinomycetota; class Actinomycetes; order Kitasatosporales; family Streptomycetaceae; genus Streptomyces; species Streptomyces sp. NPDC059900. The sequence goes on along the minus strand of NZ_JBNNJZ010001105.1, from coordinate 306 downwards.
AGATGTAGCGCTGGAGGAAGAGGAAGAGGAGCAGTGTCGGCAGGATCACGAGGATGGCGCCCGCGGAGATGTTCTCCCAGTGCGCGCCGAACGGGCCCTTGAAGCGGAACAGGGCCGTGGAGATCGTTCCCTTGTCCTCGGAGGGCATGTAGAGGAACGGGATGTAGAAGTCGTTGTACGTCGTGATGCCCTTGACGATGACGACGGTCGCGATGGCCGGCTTCAGGAGCGGCAGGATGATCTTGCGGTAGATCGTGAAGGTGTTCGCGCCGTCGAGGCGGGCCGCTTCGTCGAGCGAGGTGGGGA
>NZ_JBNNJZ010001104.1:0-1327 GCF_050270335.1 Streptomyces sp. NPDC059900 | reverse complement strand
CGCCGGAGCCGTGGCTCCGGCGCTCGCCGCGCCGGGGAGGGGGACCTGAAGCCGGCGTCAGGCCAGCATGCCGTGGCGCAGCTTGGTGAGGGTGCCGGTGAGAAGGCGCGAGATGTGCATCTGTGAGACCCCCAGCTCGGCGCCGATCTGCGACTGGGTCATCTCCTGGCCGAAGCGCAGCTCGAGGATGCGGCGCTCCCGGTCGTCGAGCTCGTCCAGGAGCGGCGCCAGGGTATGGAGGTCCTCCACTGTCTCCATCGCCGGGTCCGGTCCGCCCATCACGTCGGCCAGGGTGCGCGTCGGCGCGGCCGCGCTCTCACCGCCGTCGGTGGGTGCCTCCAGGGAACCGGCGGTGTAACCGTTCGAGGCGACGAGTCCGTCTATGACCTCGTCTTCGGTGATGGACAGATGGTCGGCGAGCTCCTTTACGGTCGGTTCGTGGTCCAGATCGCCGGCCAGCTCCTCCTTCGCCTTGGCCAGCTCCACGCGCAGCTCCTGGAGCCGTCGCGGAACATGCACGGCCCAGGTGGTGTCCCGGAAGAACCGCTTGATCTCGCCGACGATGTAAGGGATGGCAAAGGTGGCGAACTCGACCTCGCGGCTGAGGTCGAACCGGTCGATGGCCTTGATCAGGCCGATCGTGCCGACCTGAATAATCTCTTCCATGTCGCCGTTGCCCCGGTTGCGGAAGCGGCGGGCCGCGAACTGCACGAGGGTCAGGTTCATCTCGATAAGGGTGTTGCGCGCGTACTGATATTCGTGCGTGCCCTCTTCCAAGGTCTGGAGCTTGTCGAAGAACATCTTCGACAGGGCCCGGGCGTCCTTGGGCGCCACCTTGTCCGTGTCCTCGATCCAAGGCAGCGCGTCCTCCGCGGTACCGGCAGCCTGCTCAGAGATCAGTGACATGTCTCTACCTCCCCTGGTGGTTCAAACGCTTCCTCGTACGGCCCCTGCCCCGGCATATGGCAGGCATGTGCGTTGACCCAATTTTTCTTGCTGCTGGGAAATAGTTGTCTCAGTGCATCGTACGATGTGGGAGGTTGCCCGGCTTCAGCCAGGCATTCGCCCTTGCCTGACAGCTCCAGCCGCCGGTGTGACTACGCGGGCGCCCCGTGTTGGACTGGATGCAGGTCCCCCTTGCCGAAGACCGGCTGACCGGGGGGCGCTGTCGGCCGGGCTCCAACTTGGGTGTGGCTTAACGAGAAGCAGGATCACGTGGACAGATTCGCTGCCGTCGAGCGGGCGCTGCGCAATGCGGCTCCCCATTTGCTGCTCGATGTCGTGACGGGGGCGTTGCAGGAACAGTACGGGGTCGAGCGGGTGGAAC
>NZ_JBNNJZ010001103.1:0-1334 GCF_050270335.1 Streptomyces sp. NPDC059900 | reverse complement strand
CGGCGACGTCCTCCTCATCCCCGGCGTGCTCGCCAAGGGCGACTACCCGAAGTTCTTCGCGCCGCTGGGCAGCACCGCGACGATGCAGAAGAAGTACCGCTTCACCGGCAAGACCGATGTCGGCGGCAAGACCTACGGCATCGCCAACTTCGGCACCGCCAACGGCTTCGTCTACAACAAGGCGCTGTGGAAGAAGGCCGGGATCACCGACTGGCCCGCCACCCCGGCGCAGTTCCTCGACGACCTGAAGACGGTCAAGGCCAAGACGGGCGCCACGCCCTACTACACCAACTTCAAGGACGGCTGGCCGCTGGCCGGCCCCTGGACAAACAGCGTCGGTTCGGCCGGCTGCGAGGCCGGGGCCTGGGACGACCTGGCCACGTCCGACAAGCCGTGGGCCAAGGGCAGCGATCTCAACGTGATCGACACCCTCCTGTACGACATCGTGCACGGCAAGCTCGCCGAGAAGGATCCCACCACCACCAACTGGGAGAGCTCCAAGACGCAGCTGGCCAAGGGCGACATCGGCAGCATGCTGCTCGGCTCCTGGGCCGTGAACCAGATGCGCGACGCGGCGAAGAAGGCGGGCGAGAAGCCGGACGACATCGGGTTCATGCCGTTCCCCGTCCAGAGGAACGGCCAGTTCTGCGCCACGATGGTCTCGGACTACCAACTGGCGGTCAACGCGCACTCCGAGCACAAGGACGCCGCGCGCGCCTGGCTCGACTGGTTCACCGAGAAGTCCGGATTCGCCGCCAAGGAGGGCGGTATCTCCGCCCTGAAGGCCGACCCGCTGCCCGAGGTCCTCAAGCCCTATGAGGACAACGATGTCAAGCTCGTCGAGCGGTCCGAGGCCAAGACGGAGGACGTCAACGCCATCGACGATGCCGCCGAGATCGGCCTGAGCAAGCAGGACTACCGGCAGAAGCTGATCGACATCGCCCGCGGCGCACAGGACGGCGACCTGCGGGGGTACTTCGACGACTTGGACAAGCGCTGGGCCGACGCGGCAGCGGCCGCCGGTTCCTGATCCGGCACGCACGGGACGCACGGGGCCCCGCACCGCCCGCGGGGCCGGGCCCCACGCCCGCCGAGTCGCCGCACCACACCGGCCGACTCGTCGCGGAACACGCCTGCCAACCTGCCGCGGAACACGAAAGGCCCGCCCGCCATGACGCACACGACCTCCACCGCGCCACCGGCGTCGCACGAACCGCCGCCGGCGGCAGCCGGCCGCCGGACCAAACACCGCACCGAGGGGACCGCCCGCTCCTGGCGTGACCATCCGCTGCGGCGGATCACCCCGTGGCTGTTCCTGCTCGCCCCGCTCGCGC
>NZ_JBNNJZ010001102.1:0-1339 GCF_050270335.1 Streptomyces sp. NPDC059900 | reverse complement strand
GGTTCTATCTGCACACCGACCAGTGGCGCTACGACACCCTGCCCGCCGAGTCCCTCGCGTCCCCGCTGGCCGAGGGGCACTTCGAGGGCATGAGCGGCGCCGACTGCCTGGCCGCCTCAGCCCGCATGGGCTGGATGCCCTCCTACCCCACCTTCGACCGCAACCCCCTGGACCTGGGCGAGGCCGACGACCCCGTACGGCACACCGTCGAGGAACTCAAGGCGGGACGGCTGAAGTTCGCGGGCGAAGACCCCGACGCGCCCGCCAACTGGCCCCGCGTGCTGACCGTATGGCGGGCCAACCTCCTGGGATCGAGCTCCAAGGGCAACGAGTACTTCCTCAAGCACCTGCTGGGCACCCACTCCAACCTCCCCGACGACGGGCCCCGGTGCGCGCCGCGCGATGTCACCTGGCACCAAAAAGACGTCGAGGGCAAGCTCGATCTGCTGCTGGCCATGGACTTCCGCATGACGTCCACGACGCTCCTTGCCGACGTGGTGTTCCCCGCCGCCACCTGGTACGAGAAGCACGACCTGTCCTCCACCGACATGCACCCCTTCCTGCATGCCTTCACCCCGGCCGTCGACCCGCCCTGGCAGGCCCGCTCCGACTTCGACGCCTTCCACACGCTCGCCCGCAGGTTCAGCGAACTGGCCGCCGATCACCTGGGCGTACGCAAGGACGTGGTGGCCACGGCGCTGCAGCACGACACCCCCGGCGGGGAGATGGCCCAGCCCGGCGGCATCGCCCTTGACTGGTCGAAGGGCGAGTGCGAGCCGGTGCCCGGGCGCACCATGTACAACCTGGCGGTCGTGGAGCGCGACTACGGCGCCGTCGGCGAGAAGTTCGCCGCCCTGGGCCCGCTGGTCGACACCCTGGGCGTCACCACCAAGGCCATCACCTTCGACGTGGGCGAGGAGGTCGGCTACCTCGGCGAGAAGAACGGCACCGTACGCGGCGGGGTCGCCGACGGACGGCCCCGCATCGACACCGCCCAGCGCGCCTGCGAGGCGATCCTCTCGCTCTCGGGCACCTCCAACGGGCGCCTGGCCACCCAGGGCTTCGAGACCCTGGAGAAGAAGGTCGGCACCCCCATGGCCCACCTGGCCGCCGAGGCCGAGGGCAAGCGGGTCACCTTCGCCGACACCCAGGCCCGCCCTGTGCCCGTCATCACCTCGCCCGAGTGGTCGGGCAGCGAGTCCGGCGGCCGGCGCTACACCGCCTTCACCGTCAACACCGAACACCTCAAGCCCTGGCACACCCTCACCGGACGCCAGCACTTCTTCCTCGACCACGACTGGATCCACGAGGTCGGCGAGGCCCTGCCCGTCTACCTGTC
>NZ_JBNNJZ010001101.1:0-1340 GCF_050270335.1 Streptomyces sp. NPDC059900 | reverse complement strand
CCCTGCACGAGGGGGCGGGCCCATCGGCGTACGGGCAGCCGGGTTGGATCAGCCGAAGATCACGCAGGAGGCGGCCGGGGCCTCGATCGCACCGGCGCGGCGCGGGATCCCGGTCTGCGGGTCGACGGCGAACCAGGTCACGTCGCCGGAGCGCTCATTGGCCGCGTACAGGAACCGTCCGGACGGGTCGATGGCCAGGTCACGCGGCCAGTGGCCGCCGCACGGCACGGTGGCGGCGAGCCGCGGCCTGTCCCCCGCCTCGTCGAGCGCGAGCACCGAGATGACGTCCTGGCCGCGGGTGGCCGTCCACAGGAAGCGGCCGTCGGGCGCGACGACCACCGCGGAGGGGTAGGCCTCGCCGTCGCCGTCCACGGGACCCGGCAGGACCGCCGCCTCGCCGAGCGGCTTGAGGGCTCCCTCTGCGGCGTCCCAGGCGCAGATCGTGAGGGTGGGGGCCAGCTCGTTCAGGACGTACGCGCGATCGCCGCGCGGGTGGAAGACGAGGTGCCGGGGCCCTGATCCGGGCCGCAGCGCGACCTCGCGGTGCAGCACCGGCTCGCCCGCCGCCGTGAGCTCGAAGACGCGTACGGAGTCGGTGCCGAGGTCGACACTCACCGCCCGGCGGCCGCTCGGGTCGGGCAGGACCTGGTGGGCATGCGGTCCCTGCTGGCGCTGCGGGTGGGGCCCCGCCCCGGTGTGCCGCAGGATGCCGGAGGGAGTGCGGGCCAGGCCGCCGTCGGGGCGCACGGGCACGGCGGTGACGCTGCCGGAGCCGTAGTTGGCGGTCAGGACGTGCCCGGCGTGCACGGCGAGATGCGTGGGCGCCGCACCGCCGACCGCGACCGGCGGCCCGGCCTGCTCCAGCTTGTCGCCGTCGACGCGGTAGGCGGCCAGGGCTCCGTCCGCTGTCTCGCTGACGGCGTAGAGCGTGTCGCCCGCGGCCGACAGGGCGAGGTAGGAGGGGTCGGCGACCGTTTCCGTGGCGCCCAGGACCGTCAGCGCACCGCTGTCCGTGTCGACCGCGGCGGTCGTGATCCCGGCCCCGCCGGCCGCGGTGAAGGATCCGATGTACGCCCGCCTGCTTCCGCCTTGCCTGCCGGCCACTGCGTTCCCCTCTCGATTCTCGACCGAGCACCGTGTCCAGGGGGCGCTCGTGCGGCAGACGCTAGCAGGCGGTCTAGACCAACGCGCCCTAGACCGGAGCGTTCCCGATCAGGGCGCCGCCGCTTTCGCCGCGCGCCCTGGCCAGGGCCTCCGGGTGGTGGACGTAGGCGGGGTGCCGCCGGACGGTGTCGTACGTGCGGTGGACGACGGGGGTCGCACTGCCGGACCGCGGGGGC
>NZ_JBNNJZ010001100.1:0-1341 GCF_050270335.1 Streptomyces sp. NPDC059900 | reverse complement strand
GCCACGATCACCGCGGCCCGAACCGTCCGCTCAGGGCTCCACCGCCCGCCCTCGGCGACTCGGACGCCCGAACGCAGGTCCACGTGACGTCCCTCGGGGAACGCATCCCACAGCTCGCGCTCCGGCGGAGCCAACTCATCGTATGAGAGCACCCGTCAAGAGTAGTGATCGTGCCTTGGCGGGCGGGGTGTCAGTGGGCGTGGATCGATGTGGCGGTATAGACGACCGTGGAGCTGGGGGAGGGGCCGTTGCAGGTGAGTTGGGTGCGGGGCATGTGGTGGGAGCGGACCTCGACGTCGATGACGGCTGAGTCGGGCGGCGGGGTTGCGACGTGGACGCGCCAGTGGTTGTTGGCCAGGCGGGTGGTGTCCGTGACGGTGTAGTGGTGGCGGCCTGCGGGGCCGAAGCGGGCCAGCAGGGCGGTGACGGCGGCTTGTTGGGGCGGGTAGAGGTCGGTGTAGCCGCGGAGGTGCTCTGCCCGGATGCGGTTGGCCAGGTGCGCTTCGATGGCTTTCACGGAGGCGGCGGGGTCGAGTTGGCCGTAGTGGACGCCGTCGGGGGCGACGAGGATGTTGGGGGCGAAGCGGTCGCCGCCGGTGTGGCTCGATTCCCAGACGAGGTCGGGCCAGTGGCGGGTGAGGGTGTGGGCGACGGGACGGCCGCGCAGGGCACAGCAGGTGTCGTGGCGGCCGTGGGTGCAGACCAGGATGACGGGCGGTTGGCCGGGCCGGTCGGGGGTGTGGGGGGTGGTGAGGGCTTCGGTGATGTGCTGGAGATCCTGGTCCCGGCTCCAGGTGCCCCACTGCTGGTGGTGGGCGCCGGTGGCGTCGTAGCGCAGGACGGCCCAGCGGCGCGGTCCGCGGGTGGTGCGGCGTCCGGGGCGTCGGATCAGCAGGATGCGGGCCCGGATGGCCTGGGCGGCGGTGTAGACCAGGCTCTTGGTGTGGGTGTCCAGGTCCAGGCCGTCGAAGCCGTTGGGGGGCCAGCCGCCGGTGTGCTCGATCAGGATCCAGGTCAGCGTGTGGGGTGCGGTGCCGGGGAGCGGGTCGCCGCGGGTGCGGGCGGCCTCCGCGCACAGGAAGCGCCCGCGCGCGTCTGCCGGGGGCGTCGTCATGGCGGGGCGGGCACCAGGATGCCCGCGCGCAGCAGCCGGGCGGCGAGGTTGAGTCCGAGGTCCCCGGCGGTGCGGGTCTGGCCGTCGAGGAGGCGGGTGAGGGCGGGCAGGTCCGCGGCAGTGCAGTCGAGGAAGCCGGCGCGGCTGGTCAGGCGGGTGCCGTCGAGCCGCGCGTCCAGTGCGGTGCGCAGCCGCAGCGGGGTGTGGGGGGCCAGGGTGTGCAGTGC
>NZ_JBNNJZ010001099.1:0-1350 GCF_050270335.1 Streptomyces sp. NPDC059900 | reverse complement strand
GCCGGGGCTTCCGCCGGGGCCTTGGGCTGCTGGTCGGGGAGGAGGTAGGCACGGCGCCATCGCAGGAAAGGGCGTTCGATGCCGTGGAACGTGACCACGGCCGCTGCCAGTGTGATCGGCAGGACTGCCGCCGCCGCGGTGATGCAGGCATCCACCACCGGGCGTCCCGTCAGTTCGATCCACCAGCGACGGGAGATGAGCGCGGTGACGATCATGTAGTGGAGCAGGTAGACGGAGAAGCTTATTTCGCCGACCTTGGCGATACCCCGCGAGACGAGTCCCGTCGAGGAGACGGTGGCCACGTAGGCCAGAACGACCAGGGACCAGAGAGCTCCTTCGACGTCGATCCAGAGCAGGCGTGTGGCGTGCCCTTCCTGGAAGGCGTGGGTCTGGTTGAAGGCCCAGACCGCGCCGGTGATCAGGGTTGTCGCGAGGGCGACCTTCACAAGCCCCTGGAAGCGCGCCCGGTGGTGGACGAAGAACCAGGCGGCCACCATGCCCATCAGGAACTGGTCGATCCTGCCCGCGAGGCTGTAGTAGAGCATCGAGTTCACGTTGATGCTGCCGGTCGCCGAGGCCCACACCAGGGTCCGGATCACGGCGATGGCGGCCAGGAGTTTGAACAGGGCCGTGGGGCCGTGCTTGGTGAGCATCCTGCTGAACAGCGGGAACAGCAGATAGAACTGCAACTCGACCGCGATGGCCCACCACATCTTCGACACCGCCCCCAGGTCCAGGGACCCCGGCAGGTTCCCGAGACCGGCCAGGGACTGGACCACGGCCAGCAGGTCCGCCCCCTGCTTGTGGGCGCCGACTCCCAGGATGATCAGGGCGATGTAGAGCGGGAAGATCCGCAGAACCCGGTTGCCCAGGAACCGGCCGTAGTGGACGTCCTTGCCCAGGGTGCCGATGGTGAAGATGAATCCGGAAAGGACCATGAACAGGGCCACCCCCGTGTGGCCTTCCAGCACCAGGGTGCCCAGGGGGTTTTCGGTGTACAGCCAGGCGCGCGGGTCGCTGTCGGTGGTCTCCCTGAGGAACGGAGAGATTATCTGCGTTCCGTGGCAGAGGAGCACCAGCACGGCAGCGTAGGCACGCAGATGATCCACTGATACGAGGTACTGCCGATTGCTGCTGCGCATGAGTGGACGACAGCATCCCCAATGGCCGTCAACACAGCACATTTATGTGCGCTCCCCCTTCTGCTGGATGATTTCACCCGTCCGAGCGGTGTCGGCAACATGCGGACGCCACCAATTGCTTCGATGCAATCGACTGGTGGCCGGGAGCGTGTGATTCGCAGCTGTGACCCTTCCTGCGTGCCGGGTGGCCGCTCGATCACCCCTACAC
>NZ_JBNNJZ010001098.1:0-1351 GCF_050270335.1 Streptomyces sp. NPDC059900 | reverse complement strand
GATCCAGTTCGAGATGACCACGCTCTATCCCGCCGTGAGCACGGCGATTGGCCCCGACGTGATGCTCGACCTGAGGGGATACGACCGGCCCGTCACAATCCGCTCCGCCGACCGCGGCGATCTCACCACCCTGGCCATGCCCATCAAGTTCGACCACTCAGCCTGAGAACGACGACGAGGAATCTCATGACCACCACACCTGCCAGCCCCGACCCGACCATGGAAGCCATCGGCCAAGCCGTCGTCGAAGGACGGACGGGCGACATCGTTTCCGCCCGCCACAAGCTCCTGAACCTGTGGTCGGCGATCGGCGTCATCGGCGACGCGTTGCACCGTTGCTCACTCGCCCACTACCTGGCGGATCTCTACGAAGATCCCGCCCAGGCCCTCGCCTGGGATGTCCGGGCCCTGGACGCGGCCGACGCCGTTACCGAACAGCGCGTCCAGGAGCACCACGCTGGCCTCCACATCGCCGGGTTCTACCCCTCTCTCCACCTCAACCTGGCCGATAACTACCGCCGGCTCGGTTCCTTCGATGCGGCCGCCGAGCACATCAACGCGGCAAAAGAGCACGCCCCCAACCTCCCCCAGGACGCATACGGCGATTTCCTACGCATCGCCCTGGACGAGGTGGCAGAGGCGATCTCGCAGCGAGACACCGCCAAGCGGCCCTCCGCGCCCGGTCCCACTGCGTGACGCACCGGAACGCGCCCCTCACCGTCGAGGGGCGCCGTCGACTGGTCGAGCGTTGCCGGACAAGGCCGATTGCCCACGTGGCAGCCGAGATTGGGGTGTCCCAGGTGTGCGCATCGAAGGAAGTGGGTCAATCGATATCGGAGCCACGGCGAACTCGGGCTTGGAGGACCGCTCTTCTGCGCCGCACCACCAGCCGACCGCGACACCATCTGAGGTCCTCATACTCATCGAACCAGGCTGCCAGGACTGCCGCGCAGTACGGACTCGTGCACCAACTGCGCAGTATCGAGGGCATCAAGGCCACGAGCGAGGGGTCGGCCGGCCCCCGGCAACGGTGACCAGGGAGAACACACGCGTGAGCAACGACCAGCAGACCATCACCGAAGACCAGTGGCGCCAGGCCAAGCTGATCTGGGTCTACCACCAGATGCAGCACGAGGTGCGGCCCGTGGATGCGGCGATCGGGCTGGGCAGCCATGACCTTGGCGTCGCCGCCTACTCCGCAGACCTGTATCGCTCCGGGCTCTTCCCGACACTGGTGTTCACCGGTGGAAACAGCCCCACCACCGCCAAGGTCTTCCCGCGCGGTGAGGCCGTGCACTTCCGCGAGCACGCCATCGACCTCGGCGTCCCCACCGAGGCGATCCTGCTGGAG
>NZ_JBNNJZ010001097.1:0-1354 GCF_050270335.1 Streptomyces sp. NPDC059900 | reverse complement strand
GAACACCCCGAGGTGTGGCTCTCGGTCTCGGCCACCACCCGAAAGCCGCGCCCCGGCGAGAAGCACGGCGTCCACTACTTCTTCGTCTCCGACGAGGAAATGGACAAGCTGATCGCCAACAGCGAGCTGCTCGAATGGGCTGAGTTCGCGGGCAACCGCTACGGCACGCCCCGGGGCGCGGTGCTCGAACGCCTCGAGGCGGGCGAGCCCGTCCTCCTGGAGATCGATCTGCAGGGCGCGCGCCTGGTCCGCGAGTCGATGTCCGAGGCCCAGCTGGTCTTCCTCGCCCCGCCGAGCTGGGAGGAGCTGGTCCGCCGGCTCACCGGCCGGGGGACCGAAGCTCCCGAGGTGATCGAGCGCAGGCTCGGCGCGGCGAAGATCGAACTCGCCGCGGAGGCCGAGTTCGACACGACCCTGGTCAATACCTCCGTCGAGGACGTGGCACGTGAGCTGCTAGCCTTGATGAAAGTTGTTTGATCTTCTTCATCCTCAGTAATCCCGGATTGATCTTCCATCTCCATTTCGAAGGCCAATCCCCATCGGAAGGCAGAGAGTGTCCTCTTCCATCACTGCGCCCGAGGGCATCATCAACCCGCCGATTGATGAGCTCCTCGAAGCAACCGACTCGAAGTACAGCCTCGTGATCTACGCCGCCAAGCGCGCGCGCCAGATCAACGCGTACTACTCGCAGCTCGGTGAGGGCCTGCTGGAGTACGTCGGCCCGCTGGTGGACACGCACGTCCACGAGAAGCCGCTCTCCATCGCGCTCCGCGAGATCAACGCGGGTCTGCTGACGTCCGAGGCCATCGAGGGCCCGGCCCAGTAGTCGCTTTTCTTCATCTGCAGTTTCCTCACCACAGGCCCGGCAGCGCGACTGCCGGGCCTGTGGTGTGTCATGGAGTCGTACGTTCCCAAAACCGGGGAGCAGAAGTGCGGGGAGGCACGGTGGGCAAGCCCAAGGTCGTTCTGGGGGTCAGCGGCGGAATCGCCGCGTACAAGGCCTGTGAGCTGCTGCGGCGGCTGACCGAGTCGGGCCATGACGTACGCGTCGTGCCGACCGATTCGGCCCTGCACTTCGTGGGGGAGGCGACCTGGTCGGCGCTGTCCGGCAATCCGGTCTCGACCGAGGTGTGGTCCGACGTCCACGAGGTGCCGCACGTACGGATCGGCCAGTCCGCCGACGTCGTGATCGTCGCCCCCGCGACGGCCGACATGATGGCGAAGGCGGCTCACGGCCTCGCCGACGACCTCCTGACGAACACCCTCCTCACCGCCCGCTGTCCGGTGATCTTCGCGCCCGCCATGCACACGGAGATGTGGGAGCACCCGGCCACGCAGGAGAACGTCGCCACGC
>NZ_JBNNJZ010001096.1:0-1357 GCF_050270335.1 Streptomyces sp. NPDC059900 | reverse complement strand
CCGTAGGATCGTGTAGTCGCGCCCAAAATCAAACATACCGGTCGACTCTTCGCTAAAGCGGGGAAACAGCTTCAGGAGGGCAGAGGCCACCATCGGGATTCGGTCGCTATCTATTCCATCAGCATAAGCGAGGAAGCGATCCAGCGTATCCTCTAGGTAGTGGTCCGGCACCTGTGCCAGTGCGATTTCAAACGCCCGCTCTTCGCATGCCGCATGAAAAATGGCGTCGACTTGACTGCTTGGTGCGGTACCGGAGGGAAGCTCACGATGCAGGTAGTACTTCAAGACCTCCGTGTGAGCCACCCTTCGATCCCGTCGCCATGCTTGTTCTGAGTCATGTCCATGCCAGATGTTTTCGGTGTGAAGTTGCGCAGCCGGGAAGACGTACTTGATGAGTGCCCGACCTACGCTGTCGGGCAGAGCGTCCACCAAGGCTCCTATGCGTTCCGAATCAGAAGCAAGTGCTGCCTGATTCCGCATATCGCTTTGCCATCCATGGACGGTAGTCAGGGTGGCCACGTTTTGAGCTATGAGATCGTGTGCGGCGGGACGCAGTACACGAATTGCCTCAAGGGTAATCAAGTCCGGCAAAGCAACTTCGTCGCCTGCGGATCGAACGGTCAGCGTGAGAGATGAAAGAAATCTCTTCACGTCTCTTACGGTGCTGAAAAGAGGCCTGACGATCTGCCAAAACACATCCGGAAAGCGATCCTCGCCCAGATGGAGTGTGGGTATAGTAGACATTGCCTCTTGCATTCCTTGGCGGAGAACGGATGCGAGTGCTTCGTCCGCAGCTGGCGGAACTTCAACGGAGGTCTTGACGATCTTCTCGAGGTAGGCCGCACCATCGATACCTTCCTCGGTCAGCGCGTTCTCCACGACCTTCCTGTCGAAAGACAAAAGGTAGACGACGTTTGGGAATGATCCGTTAAGGCGGACCAGCCTGAACAGGTCGCGTATCTCTTGGCGAGTGAGCCTGTCGATATCGTCAATTAGAACAACGATTCTCCCGTTGAGATTGCTCAATGCTTCGGAAATCTCGATGCGCTGTTCATGGATGCTGGCACTGAATGCTTCGGTTACCCCTTCAGATGTTTTCTGAACGGTGTCTATGATGGTGCCAGCCCCAGGTATGAACTTGAGGGGTGACAGTGATACGGAATACCTATTGAATTTTTCGGCTATGCTGGCAGTGGCATCCTTCAGCCGCTTCTTCCGACTCCTTTCGCTCCTCAGTTGCCGTGCTATCTCATCGAAGAAAAAGCGAATTACTTGATCGGTTCCTGAAAAGAACCATGGATTAAACTCGACGATTTCCACTTCTTCTGTTTCGTGCAGAATGTTCGCCGTTAGGTTG
>NZ_JBNNJZ010001095.1:0-1358 GCF_050270335.1 Streptomyces sp. NPDC059900 | reverse complement strand
GCCCAATGTAGCGGCGACACCCGCATGTGCCACGGCGAAGAGCCCTGCCAGGCCGACGACGGCCGGCCCTGCAACGGCGGGACCGGGCCGTGCCCGCACGAGACGCACGCCTGCAACTGCCTGCTCTGCACCGGCTGAAGGCGACGTACGGCGGCAACCGTGCGCCGCCGCACGGCCGGTTCAGACCATCCGCGGGGCGGGCGGGCGGCGCAGGACCGCCCGTCCGCCCCGCGTCCTGCACCGCATCGAAAAGGGAAGGGAGAAACGCTATGTCCAAGGAGTCTCTGGAGTGGCTGAACGCGAACACACTGATCGGGTTCACCGACAAGCGCGGCAGCGCGTGGCACTACCGCGCGAACCTGCAGAGCGCCGAGCCCAATCACTACCCCGGTGCCATCCCCGTCGAGGACGTCAAGCGGCGTCTGTTCGGCTGGCGGGCCGTGGCCAGTCCGGTGTACGTGGAAGGTCCCGTCACCGGCGGTCTGGTCCGCGTGCCCGAGCGCCGGGCGTTTGTCCGCAGCGACACCGGCCATGTGATGGGCATCTTCGGCGAGGGCTACCGGGCCCACGCCTACGAGCAGTGGCTGATCGACACCGTTGCGCAGGTGCTGGATGCGGACCTGGCGATCGGGTCGGCCGGGCTGCTGCGGCAGGGGGCGGTGGCCTGGGTGTCGGTGGAGGTGCCGGAGAACGTCCGCACGCCCGAAGGAGTGGAATTTAGGCCGCACTTGTTCGCCGCGACGAGTTTTGACGGTTCGCTGGCGACGACTTTTAAGCGGGCCGTCACCAACATCGTCTGCGATAATTCGATGAGTGCGGGGCTGGCCGAGTCGGGCCAGCAGCTCAAGATCCGACACTCGCGCCATTCGCCCCTGCGCCTGGGGGAGGCCCGGCAGGCGCTGCACATCGTCTACGAGATCGCGGACGCGTTCGCCGCGCAGGTCAAGCGGTTGTGCGAGACGAGCGTGAGCGAGCGGCAGTGGGCCGACTTCATCGACGCGCACGCCCCGCTGCCAGATGAGCCGGGGCGCTCGCGCACCCTGGCCGAGCACAAGCGCGAGAGCCTGGATCGGTTGTGGCGCAACGACATGCGGGTGGCGCCCTGGCAGCACACGGCCTATGGGGTGCTGCAGGCGGTGAGCACCTTCACCCACCACGAACAGACCGTCCGCGGGGCCGCCCGCGCCGAACGCAACATGCTGCGCGCGGTGACCGGAGGCGTCGACGATCTCGATGCGGGCACGCTGCACACGCTCGAGCACGTCATGGCGCACGCCGTGCGGTAAGCCGCAGCATCCACCAGGGTCCGGCGGCCGGGCACGCCCGCCCGCCGGTCCTGGCACCGCGCAGGCCCCTCC
>NZ_JBNNJZ010001094.1:0-1358 GCF_050270335.1 Streptomyces sp. NPDC059900 | reverse complement strand
CGCGGCCCGTGGCCCAGAGCAGCGTGGGCCAGGGGTCGGTGTCGTGCGGGGCGTCCGGGAAGAGCCGGACGAGTGCGCGGGCGCAGATGTCGGCCGGGGGTGCCCACGGCAGGCCGAGGCCCTCGGCCAGGTCGTAGGTGTGGACGAGGGTTTCGACGATGCCCATCGCCGCGAAGCCCTCGGGGTCGGAGATGCCGAAGCCGTGGTAGGCGCGGGTGGTCGGGGGTGCCGTGCGGACCATGGCGATCAGCAGCGCGCCGCTCGCCTCCAGGACCTGGAGCAGCCCGGCGGGGCCCGCCGCGCGGTTCGCGTGGATGGCGTTGGAGGGACCGCCGGGCCTGCGGGGCTCCCATATGAACGGGACCTCGTCGTCCAGGGGCGGCTGCCGGGGGCCGAGTTGGGCGGCGTACGCGAAGAGGTCGTCGCTCAGATGCTCCACGGTCTCCCAGCAGTCCCACTCCAGGGAGCCCGCCTTGCCGTCCCAGGCGTCGGACGGCGCACCACGGAGAACGCCGAGCGCGAGCTGCACCGCCCGGTCGAGGTCATCGGGGGTGACGGGAGCGGGCGTGGGGGCATCTTCGTCAGCTTGTCGGCGCATAGGGCGAACGGTAGCCGCGCGACGTTCGGACCCCCAGCGAAATTCCCGCCGGGGCCCGGGCGGGGGCGAGCCGCCCGAGCCGGCGTAGGGGGCGCGGGGGGAGCTCAGCCGCGGCCGTCCCGCGGGGGGGGGGGAGCTCAGCCGCGGCCGTCCCGCGGGAGGAGCCAGGCTGCCAGGGTCGTCGTCGCGCACAGGAGCAGGCCCACCGTTACGAGGGCTTCGCGCATTCCCGGTACCGAGAAGCCCGTGCCGCCGCCGTCCGCTGCCAGGAGTGCGCCGAAGAGCGCCACCGCCATCGCCCCGCCCGTCTGGCGCAGGGCGTTGAGCAGGCCCGAAGCGGTGCCCGCGCGGTGGGCGGGGACCGCGTCCATCAGGAGGGCCGTCAGGGCCGGGACCGCGAACGCGCCGCCCATTCCGGTCGGGACGAGCAGCCGCCCCGGAGATCCGCCGGAAGGGCCTAGTCCTCCTCCTCCACCCCGCACGAGCTCCCGTTCGGCGGCATCTCCCCGTACAGCAGGAACCCGTCCACCTTCTCCCGCACGCACTTCGACCCGGCGTAACCGGTGTGCCCGTCGCCCTTGTTGTCCAGGACGACCGCCGCGGACCCGAGCCGCTTGGCGGTCTCCTCGGTCCAGCGGTAAGGCGTGGCCGGGTCGCCGCGGGTGCCGACAAGGAGGAAGTCGGTGCTCTTCACGTCGCGTACGTCCTCGCGGATGTTTTTCGTATAGTCTTGTCGGAGGAATATTTAGTGTTGCTGATT
>NZ_JBNNJZ010001093.1:0-1366 GCF_050270335.1 Streptomyces sp. NPDC059900 | reverse complement strand
CAACATGTCCTGGCGCACCGTGCACGAGCCGTCCGCCTCGGAGGTCGCCGCGCGGCGGGCGAACGTCAAGTCGCCCGGCGACGCGGTGGGGCTGCACGACAGCGTCAAGCTCTCGCAGCCCGCGACAGGCCGCTATGTGCGGATGCTCGGCAAGGAACGCCGGTCCTTCTACAACCCGGCTCCCTCCACCGCCCAATTCGGCTACTCGCTCTACGAGTTCCAGGTGTGGGGCACGGGCGGCAGCGCGTCGGCCGCCTATCCGGCCCTGCCGGGCGACCAGTCGGGGGCGTACCGCACGACGTTCTTCGACGACTTCACCGGGGCGAGCCTGGACCGCTCCAAGTGGCGTGTCGTCAGGACCGGCCAGGAGATGGGTTCGGTCAACGGCGAGTCGCAGGCGTACGTCGACTCCACGAACAACATCCGTACGCAGAACGGCAGTCTGTCCCTGGAGGCGAAGTACTGCGACAACTGCACCGTCGCTGGCGGCGGCACCTATGACTTCACCTCGGGCCGCATCGACACCAACACCAAGTTCGACTTCACGTACGGCAAGGTGAGCGCCCGGATGAAGCTGCCGGTCGGCGACGGGTTCTGGCCCGCCTTCTGGATGCTGGGCAGTGACGTCGACGACCCGAACGTCTCGTGGCCCGCCTCCGGCGAGACCGACATCATGGAGAACATCGGCTACGGGGACTGGACGAGTTCCGCCCTGCACGGCCCCGGCTATTCGGCGGACGGCAACATCGGCGCCCGCCAGACCTACCCGGGCGGCGGCACAGCCGACCAGTGGCACACGTACGCGGTGGAGTGGACACCGACGGGCATGCGCTTCTACGTCGACGACCGCCTCGTCCAGGAGACGACGCGCAACAAGCTGGAGTCCACCCGCGGCGAGTGGGTCTTCGACCACGACCAGTACGTCATCCTCAACCTCGCCCTGGGCGGCGCCTACCCGGCGGGCTGGAACAAGGTCACCCAGCCGTACTGGGGCCTGCCGCAGTCCAGCGTCGACAGGATCGCCGCGGGCGGGGTCAAGGCGGAGATCGACTGGGTGCGGGTCGAGCAGAAGGGTTAGCGCTCCGGGGCTCCGGGGCCTTCGGGCTCCGGAGCCTTCGGGGCACTGGTCCGCCCCTTGCTGCGATCCCCCTCACGCGCACGTTCCGCAGACGCACCACACTCACCACGCCCACCACACTCACCACGCCCACCACACTCACACCGAACCGATCGGAGTCCCCGTGTCCGGACACCCCGCTCCCCCGAAGCCCGAACCACCCCGCTCCCACCGCCGGCGCCGGCTGCCGCTGCCCGTGGCGTTGCTCGCCCTGGCCTTACCCCTGCTCGGCGTCACGCTCCCCGAGAG
>NZ_JBNNJZ010001092.1:0-1367 GCF_050270335.1 Streptomyces sp. NPDC059900 | reverse complement strand
GGCGCACCCTCTTCACACAGCACCGCGCAGGCGCGCATCTGCCGGTTCAGGCCGGGTCGATGCGAGACCTGAGCAGGCAGAACTCGTTGCCTTCGGGGTCGGTCAGGACATGCCAGGACTCCCCGCCCGTCTGGCCGACGTCGGCCGGGCGCGCGCCGAGTTCCAGAAGGCGTTCGAGCTCGGCGTCCTGATCGCGGTCGGTGGCGTTGACGTCGATGTGCAGCGGGAGCTTCCCCTTCCGGGGGTCGTCGCTGCGGCTGAGGACGAGGGTCGGCTGGGGCCCTCCGAATCCTTCGCGCGGCCCGATCTCGATGTCGTCCTCTTCACGTCCGAGCACCACGAAGTCCAGGACTTCGCACCAGAACCGCGCCAGTGCCTCGGGGTCGCGGCAATCGAGCACAAGCTCACTGATCCGGCATGCCATGGGCGAACCCGCTCTCGGTGTGGGGGCTGTCAGGCGGCGGTCCCGTGGCCCAAGGGGCTCCCGGCGGCAGGACCGTCTCGCAACGCGACCGTACCGGGCGATGCAAGCAAGAGCGCGGTGATTTTGCGTGCCGGGGCTGGCGCACCGCTGACGCGGCGAGGCGGCGAGCTACCGGCCGTGGCAGGTGTGGGCTAGCGCGCCACGCGGTAGCGGAGGTAGACGACCTTCGAGTCGAAGGTGCGGGTCTCGACGAGTTCGAGGTTCACCTGGCGCTCGTGCCGGGCGAAGAAGGGAATGCCACCGCCGACCAGCACCGGGTAGACCATGAGCTGGTACTCGTCGATCAGGTCCGACGCGGCCGCCTCGGCGGCCAGCGTCGCGCCGCCGATCGCGATGTCGCCCTCCGCTGGTTCGGCCCGCAGCCGCTCGATCTCCTCGGCCAGACCGCCGGAGACGAGTCGGGCATTGCCCTGCACCGCCGACAGCGTGGTGGAGAACACCACCTTGGGCAGCGGCTTCCAGAGCGCGGCCCACTCCCGCATGGAGTCGTCGAGCGAAGGGTCCTGGTCGGCGGTCTCCCAGTACAGCATCGTCTCGTAGAGCCGTCGCCCCAGCAGGTGGACGCCGACCTTGCGGATCTCGTCGATCCAGAAGCGGAAGACCTCCGCGTCGGGCACCGTCCAGTCGATGCCGCCGTCGGGCCCGACGATGTAGCCGTCGAGCGAGACGCCCATCGAGTAGGTCACGTTGCGCATCCGAAGTCCTCCTAGGTCAGGGGGGTTCGACCGTACGACCGCAGGGCGCCGCCGTCAGCCGGTCAGCCAGCCGGCCAACCCGGCCGTTGGGTCACTTGAGTCACTTGAGTTTCTTCTTCACCGCGTCCTTGACGACGTAGGCCGCGCCGATCACTGAGCCGCGGGTCTGGTGCAGGACCGTTCTGAGG
>NZ_JBNNJZ010001091.1:0-1371 GCF_050270335.1 Streptomyces sp. NPDC059900 | reverse complement strand
GGGCCCCCCCCGCCCCCCGGCGCCGGTGTGTCTGCTCTGTGCGGTTGTCGTGCCCGAGCCGTCGCCCCGAGTCGGACGGCGCCGGGTGCTCTCGCGCGGCCTGGAGCTAACTTTCGGCCAGGATGTGCGAGAGCTCCGTATCCAGATCGAAGTGGCGGTGTTCCGTACCGGGCGGCACGGCCGCGTCCGTTCGCTTCAGGAAGGATTCCAGGGCCCGCGCCGGGGCTTCGAGCAGAGCCTCACCCTCAGGGGAACTCAGGGCGATGCAGACGACGCCCTGACCGTGGCTCCGGGACGGCCAGACTCGGACGTCGCCGGTTCCGGTGGGCCGGTGAAGGCCCTCGGCGAGGAGGTCGCGGGCAAACACCCATTCGACTGTCTCCTCGGCTCCGGTGTGGAAGGTGGCGTGCACGGCATAGGGATCGGCCGTGTCATACCGCAGTCCTGCGGGAACAGGCAGTGAGGACTCGCTCGACACAACGAGGCGCAGGTGCAGCTCGCAGCTGACCGTGGTGTTCATAAGCGCCAGGGCCTTTCGCTCAGTGTGCGCTCGGGGATTCGCACGTCGGCGAAATCGACATGCCACCTACGGTGCCGTTGTAAACCCCTCTGAGGGTTTTGGGTGTCTTTAGGTAGCTCGTACGGCGGGTTGTTTGTTCGGGACGTACACCCATTCCAGTGACCGGTTTCCGTCCGGTAGGGTTTGGCCGTATGAATACGGGGAGTAACGAGCCGGGGGTTGCGGAAACAATCGCCGGTACGAAGGACGAGCAGCCGCTCGGATCGCGTGCGCCGGAGTTCATCCAGGCCCGCAGGGCGCTGCACCTCAGCTGGCAGGTGGGCGTCTTCATCGTCGGCCTCGCCGTGGTCGTCGCGGGCATCATCATGCTGCCGCTGCCCGGACCGGGCTGGCTGGTGATCTTCGGGGGAATGGCGATCTGGGCGACCGAGTTCGTCTGGGCCCAGCTGGTGCTTCGCTGGACGAAGCGGAAGGTCACCGAGGCCGCGCAGCGTGCGCTCGACCCCAAGGTGCGCCGCCGGAACATCATCCTGACGACCATCGGCCTGGTGATCATCGCCGTGCTCGTGGCGATCTACGTCTGGAAGTTCGGCCTCGAGATGCCGTGGAAGATCAAGGAGTGACCTCCGGGTGACTCCGGGCGGTCGGAGGCACCCGCTGACATGCGGTAATGTTCTCCCTGCGCCGGGGGCGATTAGCTCAGTGGGAGAGCGCTTCGTTCACACCGAAGAGGTCACTGGTTCGAACCCAGTATCGCCCACCCCGAATCTGCGGCCCGGAGGCTTTCAGCCTCCGGGCCACAGTCGTATTCGCGCCCTTTTCCGTGCGGCACAAGGGAATTGATGCCCCGT
>NZ_JBNNJZ010001090.1:0-1383 GCF_050270335.1 Streptomyces sp. NPDC059900 | reverse complement strand
TCCTTGAGCAGGTGGCGGCGGATCCGCAGGTGCGGTTGAGCGAGATCGACGTGCTCGGTGCGGGCGAGCGGGTGCTGGTGCTGGGGGAGTGGAATGCCACGGCGCGGCCGGCCGGGTCGGAGACGGTGCCGGAGCGGTTCCGGGCGTCGGCGGTCCAGAACCCGGAGGCGTGTGCGGTGCGCTGCGGGTCCGAGGAGCTGTCGTACGCGGAGTTGGAGGCGCGGTCGAACCGGCTGGCCCGCTACCTCCGTCGCCAGGGCGTGCGAGGAGAGTCGCGGGTGGGCCTGCGGCTGCGCCGCGGCGTCGACATGGTGGTGTCGATGCTGGCGGTGTGGAAGGCCGGGGGTGCGTATGTGCCGCTGGACCCGGAGTACCCCGCCGACCGCCTGGAGTTCATGGTCGCCTCCAGCCAGGCGCAAGTCGTGCTGGACACCGCCGCGCTGTCCGACGCGGCGGAGGCAATCAGCGCAGAGTCGGAACTGCCGCTCGACATAGAGATTGCTCACGACCAGTTGGCGTATGTGATCTACACCTCGGGGTCGACGGGCCGTCCGAAGGGTGTGGCGGTGGCGCACCGGGGGGTGGCCAATCTGGTCGAGGCGATGGGTCCGGTACTCGGTGCCGGTCCCGGTGAGGTGACGTTGCAGTTCGCGTCCTTCAGCTTCGACGCCTCGGTGCTGGACATCGCCGCGACTCTGGCGTTGGGCGGCACGCTGGCCATCGCCACCGGCGAGCAGCGTTCCGACCCGCAGGTGCTGGCGGAGATGATCCGGGACAGCGGGGTGACGGTGGCCAGCGTGGTGCCGTCCCTGCTGTCTGTGCTCGATCCCCTGGCAGTCCCCGGTGTACGGAACTGGGTCCTGGGTGCCGAGCGGTTGACCGCCGATCTGGCCGCCAAGTGGCGGGCGCAGGCGGGGCTGTGGAACACCTATGGGCCTACCGAGGCCACCGTGATGACCACGGCCGTGGAACTGCCCGCAGGCTTCGCGTCCGATGACGAGGCGCCGGCGATCGGCGGTCCGCTGCCCAACACTCAGGTGTACGTCCTGGACGATTTCCTGCGTCCGGTGCCGATCGGCGTCACCGGTGAGGTGTATCTGGCCGGTCCGGGTCTGGCCCGCGGCTACCTCGGCCGCCGGGAGCTGACCGCCGAGCGCTTCGTGGCCTGCCCGTACGCCGGTGGCAACCGCATGTATCGCACCGGCGACCTGGCGAAGTGGAGCGAGGAAGGGCTGCTGCACTTCCAGGGGCGCGCGGACGAGCAGGTCAAGATCCGCGGGTTCCGTATCGAACTCGGCGAGATCGAAGCGGTCCTCACCAGCCACCCCGATATCGCCCAGGCCACCGTCATCGCCCGCGACGACCGCCTCGCCGCCTACACCG
>NZ_JBNNJZ010001089.1:0-1383 GCF_050270335.1 Streptomyces sp. NPDC059900 | reverse complement strand
CGGCACCGGGCGACCGGGTTCGGCCTGGAGGCGAAGAAGCCGTACACGGATGGTGTGATCACCGGCTGGGGCACGGTGGAGGGCCGTACGGTCTTCGTCTACGCGCACGATTTCCGGATCTTCGGCGGTGCGCTGGGCGAGGCGCACGCCACGAAGATCCACAAGATCATGGACATGGCGATCGCGGCGGGTGCCCCGCTGGTGTCGCTGAACGACGGTGCGGGCGCCCGGATCCAGGAGGGCGTCAGCGCCCTGGCCGGCTACGGCGGCATCTTCCAGCGCAACACCAGGGCGTCCGGGGTGATCCCGCAGATCAGCGTGATGCTGGGCCCGTGCGCCGGCGGCGCCGCCTACAGTCCCGCCCTGACCGACTTCGTGTTCATGGTGCGCGACACCTCGCAGATGTTCATCACCGGCCCGGACGTGGTGCGCGCGGTGACCGGCGAGGAGATCACCCAGAACGGGCTGGGCGGCGCGGACGTGCACGCCGAGACCTCGGGCGTGTGCCACTTCGCCTACGACGACGAGGAGACCTGCCTGGCGGAGGTCCGCTACCTCATCGCTATGCTGCCCTCCAACAACCGGGAGAACCCGCCCGCCCACGCCTCGGACGACCCGGCCGAGCGCCGCTCGGACGTCCTCCTCGACCTGGTCCCGGCGGACGGCAACCGCCCCTACGACATGGCCAAGGTGATCGAGGAGCTCGTCGACGACGGCGACTTCCTGGAGGTCCACGAGCGCTGGGCCCGCAACATCATCTGCGCGCTGGCCCGCCTGGACGGCAAGGTGGTGGGCATCGTCGCCAACCAGCCCCAGGCCCTGGCCGGGGTGCTGGACATCGAGGCCTCCGAGAAGGCCGCCCGCTTCGTGCAGATGTGCGACGCCTTCAACATCCCCATCGTCACCCTCCTGGACGTGCCCGGCTTCCTGCCCGGCGTCGACCAGGAGCACGGCGGCATCATCCGGCACGGCGCCAAGCTGCTGTACGCCTACTGCAACGCCACGGTGCCGCGGATCTCGCTGATCCTGCGCAAGGCGTATGGCGGGGCGTACATCGTGATGGACTCGCAGTCCATCGGCGCGGACCTGACGTATGCCTGGCCGACCAACGAGATCGCGGTGATGGGTGCCGAGGGCGCCGCCAACGTGATCTTCCGGCGGCAGATCGCGGCCGCCGAGGATCCCGAGGCCATGCGGCAGAAGATGGTCAAGGAGTACAAGTCCGAGCTGATGCACCCCTACTACGCCGCCGAGCGCGGCCTGGTGGACGACGTCATCGACCCCGCAGCCACCCGCGAGGTCCTCATCAGCTCCCTGGCGATGCTCGCCAACAAGCACGCAGACCTGCCGTCCCGCAAGCACGGCAACCCCCCGCAGTAATCC
>NZ_JBNNJZ010001088.1:0-1406 GCF_050270335.1 Streptomyces sp. NPDC059900 | reverse complement strand
GGTGTAAGACCTGCACCCCCGCCGGGGGCCAGGCGACGTGAGCTAGGAATCCCCTGCTTCAGCTGGGGGAGGAGTCAAGAACCCCTCCTTCGCCGAACTACTGGACACGCCGGCACTCGTGGTCGCCGGTGACCGGGACCAGTCCCTGATGTCCGGCCGGGGCCCGGACTGGTTCACCGACGCCTACACCCACAGCCCCGGAGCCACCCACCTGCTCACCCTGTTCGGCGCGGAACACTCCCCGGGCGGCATCCCGAACTGGGAAGCCGCGGAGACCACGGACGAGAATCCCGAGCGCGTCGCCGTCCTCCAGCGTCTGACCGCCGCCTATCTGCGCAGCGCGCTGAACCCGTCCGACACCAGCTGGAAGCGGGCTTCCTGCGCCCTCGCCGACGCCGGAAGCGCGATCGGCCGCATCGACAGCAAGTAACGCCGCCGATGGTGCCCCCCGGCCGCTCGCAGCACCGGCACGGCACACTCGTGTGATCGATCCTCGCAGGTCAGGCCGCCAGGCGGGCCCCTCGGCGCCAGATGGCACGGGTGCTGAGGGTGTCGCTGATGTTGCTGAGCGGGCCACCGTCGACCAGCAGAAGGTCGGCGCGCAGTCCCTCGGCGATACGGCCCCGGTCGCCGAGGCGGAAGCGGCGGGCCGTGGTCGCTGTGGCCGCGCGCAGGGCCCGCTCGGGCGTGAGGCCGGCAGCCACCAGGTATTGCAGTTCGTGGTGCAGGCTCGCTCCGTGCGCCAGACCCCCGAAGAACGTCTCGGACATGGAGACATCGCTGCCGGCCAGCACGTCCACGCCGGCGGCATCCAGCGCGCGCACGGTGTCGTACACATCCTCGAGCTTGCCCTGCGGGTAGCGGTTGTAGCTGGAGCGCAGGGTCTGGTCCCACTTGCTGTTGAGGCGTGCGGCGACCCGGGGATCGTCGGCGAGTGCGCTGCCGGTGATGCCCATCATCGAGGCATTGAGCGTGATGCAGGGAATGACGAACATGCCCGCGTCCCTGATGAGGGCAATGATCTCGTCGGTGTGCGGCTGGTCCATGAACACGTGGGTGACGCCGTCGATGCCGGCTTCGGCGGCCATCCTGGTGGCTTCCAAGGTCAGCGCGTGGGCCACGGTGAGGGCGCCGTACTTCTTCGCTTCGGCGACACCGGCGTTGACGGTGGCCTGGTCCAGCGAGGGCAGTCCGGGGTGTCCCTCCACGCTGCCGTCGTCGATCATGAACTTGATGAAGTCGGAGCCGCGGGCCAGGAGTTGGGGCACGAAGGCGGCCGCTTCCTCGGGCGTGGTGGAGAACGGCATCAGGGGCATCACCGGGGGCAGGTCCCACTTGGGCCGGAAGCCTTCGGGCATCAGCTCGCTCGGATGGCCGCCGGGGGGTGTGATGGCGAAGCCGGAGGA
>NZ_JBNNJZ010001087.1:0-1416 GCF_050270335.1 Streptomyces sp. NPDC059900 | reverse complement strand
CCTCGGGGCCGTGCACCGCGCTCTTGATCTGGTACTGCGCGGCGAAGTCGAAGAGCTTGCGCAGCGGCGTGACACCCCCGAAGTGGGTGACCGCGGAGCGCACGTAGTCGATCAACTGCTCGGTGATCAGGGCCTGGTAGTCGTGCACGGTGTTGAACACCTCGCCGATGGCCAGCGGCGTGGTGGTGTTGCGGCGCACCAGGCGCAGGGCCTCCTGGTTCTCGGCCGGGGTGCAGTCCTCCAGCCAGAACGGGCGGTACGGTTCCAGGTCCTTGCCGAGCCGGGCCGCCTGTATGGGGCTCAGGCGGTGGTGGGCGTCGTGCAGCAGCGGGAGTTCGGCGCCGAACTCCGCGCGGACCGCCTCGAAGACGGCGGGCGTGTGGCGCAGGTAGGCGTCGGTGTCCCAGTCCTCCACCAGGGGGCGGGCCTGCTGGTGCAGGACCGCTTCACCGCTCTCGTCGGTGCTGTGCACGCCGTAGACGGCCTTCAGGCCGGGGATGCCCGACTGGATGCGCACCGCCTGATAGCCCTCGGCGAGCCTGGCCCGCACGGAGTCGAGGAGTTCGGAGATGTCGCGGCCGTTGGCGTGGCCGTAGGTGCGCACCCGCTCGCGGCTGGCGCCGCCGAGCAGCTGGTAGAGCGGCAGGCCCGCGGCCTTGGCCTTGATGTCCCACAGGGCGACGTCGACGGCGGCGATGGCGGCCATGGTGACCGGGCCGCGCCGCCAGTAGGCCCCGCGGTACAGGTACTGCCAGGTGTCCTCGATCCGGTGCGGGTCGCGGCCGGTGAGCAGGGGTGCGACGTGGTCGGTCAGATAGCTGACGACGGCGAGTTCCCGGCCGTTGAGGGTGGCGTCGCCGAGTCCGGTGAGGCCGCCGTCGGTCGTCAGCTTCAGGGTGACGAAGTTGCGGCCCGGGCTGGTGACGACGACCTTCGCGTCGACGATCTTCATACAGGAGCTCTTTCCGGTGCAGGGGGTGGTGAGGGCGAGGAGGCTCGCTCAGCCCTTGGTGGCGCCCGAGGTCAGGCCCGCCACAAGGTACTTCTGTCCGACGACGGCGGCGATGACGACGGGGACGGTGATCAGGGTGGCGGCGGCCATCAGACCGCCCCAGTCGGTGCTCGCGTACGAGATGAAGTTGAAGAGGGTCACCGGCACCGTCTGGGTGCGGTCGTCGGCGAAGACAAGGGCGAACATGAAGTTGTTCCAGCTGAAGACGAACGCGAGCAGCGAGGCGGTCGCGGTGCCGGGTGCGGCCAGGGGCAGCGAGATGCGCCAGAAGGCGCCGAACGCGCTCAGTCCGTCGGTGCGGGCGGCTTCTTCGAGTTCGACCGGCAGGCCCGCGAAGAAACTGATCATGATCCACATGATCAGCGGCACGGAGACGAACATGTGGCTGAGCACCAGGACGGTGT
>NZ_JBNNJZ010001086.1:0-1424 GCF_050270335.1 Streptomyces sp. NPDC059900 | reverse complement strand
GACCCCGCCTGGGTCCGGCGCTACACGGCCGCGGGCCGCGAGATCTCGCCAACCCGACGGGTGTGGCGAGGCAGGACGCCCGCCCATGACCTGCCCGCCGAACCGCACGACCTGGACGCCCTGGAGATATCCGCGCCCGACGGGTCCACGCTCAAGCTGCCGGAAGTGTTCGCCGCCGCGCAGACCGACGCCGTCGTGGTGATTCACCGCGGGTCCCTCGTCTACGAGCGCTACCTCCACGGCACCGAGCCGCACACCCCGCACTTCAACGCCTCGGCCGCCAAGTCCTACGCAGGCCTCATGGCGGCGATGCTCGCGCACGAAGGTCTGCTGGACCGCACGGCCCTGACCTCGCACTATGTTCCCGAGCTTGCGGGAACGGCGTTCGGGGACGCCAGGGTCGACGACCTGCTCCACATGGGCACGCAGATGAGCTACGCGGGCCGGCCCTTCGACAAGGCCGTCGAGGCACAGCGCTACTTCGCCGTCGTGGGACCCCAGTTGAGGCCCTACGGCTACAGCGGTCCCACCAGCATTCGCGAACACCTCGCGACCGCGCGGGCGACCGGCGCGCCGGGCACCGGGTTCCGCTACGAGAACGGCAACGTCGAAGCCCTCGCCGAGGTCCTGCGCCGTGTCACAGGCACCACCACCTCCGCCCTGCTCAGCGAGTTGATCTGGTCCCGTCTGGGCGCGGAGGAGGACGCCTACTACACCCTCGACAGCGACGGCGTCGAAGCCGCGTGCGGCGGATTCAGTGCCACGGCCCGTGACGTGGCCAGGCTCGGCGAGATGCTCCGCCAAGGCGGGGCGCTCGGGGAGCGGCAGATCGTGCCGGAGGCCGTCGCCACCACCCTCGCGAGCGGCGTCCCGGACGGCTACCCCCGGCGCGTCCGCTTCCCGGCAGCGCCCCCCGACTCGCCCGCCACGCTCTCGTACCACGACCTGTGGTGGATCCTGAACGACCCCTACGACTCCTTCATGGCCAGCGGGATCCACGGCCAGCGCCTGTTCGTCTCACCCGGACTCGACCTGGTCGTCGTCCACTTCGGCTCCCAGGTCATGTCGCCCGCGGTGCCACCGGCCCCGCTCGTCCCGGCCTTCTTCGAGATCGGCACCCACCTCGCCGGCCGCAACTGACCGGGAACCAGCAGACACCCGCAGCCGACCACTGGTGAGCGCGTACCGGACCGACCGGACGGCTCACTGGATCGAGGTTGCGGCAGCATGCACTGGTACGAGGACGACGGGTTCTGGTCCGACTTCTCCGAGACGATGTTCTCCGAGCGGCGGCGGGCGCAGACGGCGGACGTCGTCGCCGGATCGCCGCTGCTCGCGTTCCCCGCGGGCAGCCGCGTCCTCGACCTGTGCTGCGGGCCCGGCCTCTACCTGGTGCCGCTGGTGCGCCGGGGCTACCAGGTCAC
>NZ_JBNNJZ010001085.1:0-1425 GCF_050270335.1 Streptomyces sp. NPDC059900 | reverse complement strand
GCAGTGACTCGGCCATCGCGCCGAACGACGAGAAGCAGTCGCCGCCCCAGTGCACCGGGTACTGCTGGCCGCCGGCCGTCGCCGAACGCGCGAACACGACGGCTTCGCCCGTGCCGCGCTCCTTTTCCAGGAGTTCGAAGACGGTGCGGTTGTACAGGTGGGTGTAGTAGTTGTGCATGCGCTCCGCGTCGGAGCCGTCGTGCCAGAGCACGTCGGTGGGGATGCGCTCGCCGAAGTCGGTCTTGAAGCAGTCGACGCCCTGGTCGAGCAGCACCTTCAGCTTCGCCTGGAACCAGGCGCACGCCTCGGGGTCGGTGAAGTCGACGAGCGCCATGCCCGCCTGCCACAGATCCCACTGCCAGATGTCGCCGTTTGCCCGCCTGACCAGGTATCCCGCGGCGGCTGCCTCGTCGAACAGGGCGGACTTCTGCGCGATGTAGGGGTTGATCCACACGGAGATCTTCAGTCCCCGTGCCTTGAGCCGGGCCAGCATGCCCTCCGGGTCGGGGAAGACGTCGGGGTCCCACTGGAAGTCCGACCACTGGTACTCGCGCATCCAGAAGCAGTCGAAGTGGAAGACGCTCAGCGGGAGGTCGCGCCGGGCCATGCCCTCGACGAAGGAGGTCACCGTCTGCTCGTCGTACTGCGTGGTGAACGAGGTGGTGAGCCACAGTCCGAACGACCAGGCCGGGGGCAGCGCGGGGCGGCCGGTGAGTGCGGTGTAGCGGCGCAGGACGTCCTTGGGCGTGGGGCCCGCGACGACGAAGTACTCCAGGGTCTGGTCCTGGACGCTGAACTGCATCTGGCCGACCGACTCCGAGCCGATCTCGTAGCTGACCCTGCCGGGGTGGTTGACGAACACGCCGTAGGCGCCGGCGGGGGAGAGGTGCAGGCTGAAGGGGACGTTCTTGTAGGCCTGTTCGCTGCTGGTGCCGCCGTCGGCCTGCCACATGTCCACGACCTGGCCGTTCTTGACGAACGGCGTGAAGCGTTCGCCCAGGCCGTAGACCTGCTCGCCCACGCCCAGGGCCAGCCGCCCGGCCATGTGGTGCGCGCCGTCGCCGGCGGTGAAGAAGGCCGTGCCCTTGCGGCCTGCCGAGGTGATCTCCCGGCCGTCCGGGTCACGGAACGACAGGGCCCAGGGGGCGGCCTTGTCCAGGCGCGCGGTCAGGGGCCCGCTGGTCAGCTCGGTCACGTCGCCGTCGCGGCTCACCTGTCCGTGGCCGGTGTCGGCGCCCGGCAGGCCGAAGTCGGGGCCGGGGTGGCGCTTGCCGGCCAGGTGAGTGGTGCGCACGCCGATGACGCCCTCGGCGGGGGAGAAGCAATCGACGGTCAGCAGGGGGGAGTTGAGGGTGTCGCCGCGGCGCTCGACGCGCTTGGTCGCGGCGTGGGCGGTGAAGCGGTCGGCGCCGGCGCGCACACCTG
>NZ_JBNNJZ010001084.1:0-1425 GCF_050270335.1 Streptomyces sp. NPDC059900 | reverse complement strand
GGCCCATCCTGACCCGCGCCTGGGACGCGATCGGCGCCGACGACCGGGCGCGCAGCATCGAGCAGACCCCCGCGGGCCGCCTCGGCCGCCCGGAGGAGGTCGCGGCGAGCGCGGCGTTCCTGCTGAGCGACGAGGCGTCCTTCGTCACCGGGGCCAGCCTGGTGGTGGACGGCGGATGGAGCGTGTACAAGACGTCCGCCTGAGCCGGGCCCGTCCCCCGAAGAGCCCATGTTCCCTGCCGTTCAAGGAGGTTCACTCCATGAAGATCACCCGTGTCGAGACGTTCTCCGTGCCGCCCCGCTGGCTGCTGTGCCGCGTGGAGACCGACGAGGGCGTGGTCGGCTGGGGCGAGCCGGTGGTCGAGGGGCGCGCGGCCACCGTCCGTACGGCCGTGCACGAGCTGGCCGAACTCCTCGTCGGCAAGGACCCCTCGGGCATCGAGGACCATTGGCAGGTCATGACCAAGGGCTCCTTCTACCGGGGCGGCCCGGTCCTCTCCAGCGCGGTGGCCGGACTCGACCAGGCCCTGTGGGACATCGCGGGCAAGCGCCTCGGCGTGCCGGTGCACGTGCTTCTGGGCGGCCCGGTCCGCGAGCGGGTACGCGCCTACAGCTGGGTGGGCGGAGACAGTCCCGCCCACATCACCGAGCAGGTGACCGCCCAGGTCGAGGCGGGCTTCACCGCGGTCAAGATGAACGCGAGCGGACGCATGAACCGTCTTGCCACCGTCGCCGACATCGACGAGATCGTCACCCGCGCCACCGCCGCCCGCGAAGTCCTGGGCTCCGGAAGGGACTTCGCCCTTGACTTCCACGGACGCTTCCACGCCGCGAACGCCCGCCAACTGCTGCCGCACCTGGCCCCGCTCGCCCCGATGTTCGTCGAGGAGCCGCTCCTGCCGGAGTACGGCCACCTGCTGCCGGGCCTGGTGGCCTCCTCGCCGGTGCCGATCGCCACCGGCGAGCGTCTCTTCTCGCGGCAGGACGTGCTGCCCGCCCTGCAAGCAGGGATCGCGGTCCTGCAACCCGACCTGTCCCACGCGGGCGGCATCTCCGAGGTCCGCCGCATCGCCTCGCTCGCCGAGACCTTCGACACCCTCATCGCCCCGCACTGCCCCCTGGGCCCGGTCTCGCTGGCCGCCAGCCTGCAGATCGCCGTCAGCGTCCCCAACTTCCTCATCCAGGAACAGTCGATCGGCATCCACTACAACACCGGCGCCGACGTCCTGTCCTACCTCACGGACACCGAAGTGTTCCGCTTCCACCAGGGCCATCTGCTGCGCCCCACAGGACCGGGTCTCGGCATCGAGATCGACGAGAAGGCGGTACGCGCGGCCGACGACAGCCAGGCCGACTGGCACAACCCGGTGTGGCGGCACGAGGACGGCTCCTTCGCCGAGTGGTGAGGGACCGTCAAGCACCATAG
>NZ_JBNNJZ010001083.1:0-1426 GCF_050270335.1 Streptomyces sp. NPDC059900 | reverse complement strand
CCGTTCAGGTTGCCGACCGCAAACCCGTGAGCGAGCTTGGTGGAAGCGGGCGGCACGGGCACCGCAGGTGCCCCCGATCCCGGCCGTCCGATCCCCAGGAGGACAGATGACCGACCCTCAGCAGGACCCGAACCAGCAAGAAGGCCCCGCTGACGGAGGCGCGGCGGGCACGCCGGGAGTCCACGACGGCGGAGCCGACGGAGGCGCCGAAGGCCCCGCGGACGGCGGAGCTGCCGGCACGCCCGGCGTCCACGACGGCGGAGCCGACGGAGGGGCCGAAGGACCTGCGGACGGCGGCGCGGCGGGTACCCCGGGCGTCCACGACGGCGGAGCCGACGGAGGCGCCGAAGGACCCGCGGACGGCGGAGCTGCCGGCACACCGGGCGTCCACGACGGCGGAGCCGACGGAGGCGCCGACGGCTCGGGCAGCGGCGTTTGAGTGTCCCCCCGGCCCAGCTGCAGGATGCCGGCACGGCAGGTGCCGGCATCCTGCAGTCCCGGCTGACCGGCCTGAGCCGGCAGGACTTCGCCCGCGACGTGTGGGCGCGCACCGCGCTGCTCACCCGCGGTGCGAGCGATTTCGGCGACCTGTTCTCCGCCGCCGCAGCAGACGAACTGATCTCCCGGCGCGGGCTGCGCACGCCCTTCCTGCGCCTGGCCAAGGACGGCGCCACCCTTGCCGAGTCGTCCTTCACCGCGCCCGGCGGGGTCGGCGCCACCATCGCCGACCAGGTCGACGACACCGCCGTGTGGCGCGCGTTCGCCGACGGCGCCACCCTCGTCCTGCAGGCCCTGCACCGCACCTGGGAACCCGTCGCCGACTTCAGCACCCGCCTGAGCACCGAACTGGGACACCCGGTCCAGGCCAACGCCTACATCACCCCGCCGCAAAACCGCGGATTCGACGCCCACTACGACGTGCACGACGTGTTCGTCCTGCAGATCCACGGCTGCAAACGCTGGGTCATCCACGAACCCGTCCACCCCGACCCGCTGCGCAACGAGCCCTGGACCGACCACCGCGCCGCCGTCGCCAGCGCCGCCCGCGGCACACCGCGCATCGACACCGTCCTCGAGCCCGGCGACGTCCTCTATCTGCCGCGCGGCTGGCTGCACGCCGCCCGCGCCCAGGGCCAGGTCTCCATGCACCTGACGCTGGGCATCCACACCCACACCCGCTACACGCTGGCCGAACAGCTCACCCGCGCCGCCCTGGCCGTGCTGCGCGAGGACCCCCGCATGCGCCAGTCCCTGCCGATGGGCACCGACGGGCCTGCCGACGAGGACGAACTCGCCGCCGTCCGCGAACACCTCGTCGCCGCTCTCGCCCGCGCCGACAGCACCCCGCTGTTCGACCGCGCCCGCCGCAGCCAGGCCCGCCCCGCGCCCCTGGGACCACTGGCCCAGCACTGCGCACTGCACACCC
>NZ_JBNNJZ010001082.1:0-1427 GCF_050270335.1 Streptomyces sp. NPDC059900 | reverse complement strand
CGGTCGGCTGGCACCGCTTCGACCAAGGGAAACACGCTGCCGCCGGACGCTTCTGGCACGGAGCCCTGCACAGCGCCCACGCCTCCGGAGACCGCGACCTCGGCGCCGGCGTCATGTCCGACCTCGCCTACCAGGCCACCTGGTTGAAAGACCCCAAGACCGCCGCGGAGATCCTCGAAAGCGCCGTTCTGCGCACCCAGCACCCCACCGCCCGCTCCCTGCTGAACCTTCGCCTCGCCCGCGCGCAGGCCGCGCTCGGAGAGGACCGCAACTGCCGCCGCTCCCTGGCCGCCGCAGAGCAGGAACTGGCACGTTCCGCAGGGGATCCGCCCGCCTGGTGCTCATGGATGTCACCCGCCGACCTGCTGGTGGACTCCGGACAGTGCCAGCTCGATGGCGGCCAGCCCGAACGCGCCCGCGAACTGATCGAAGAAGGCATGGCCCTGCTCCCCGCCGCCCGCAACAAGACCAAAGCGGTCTTTCTCACCTACGAGGCGGGCAGCTTCCTCAACGCCGGCGAGGCCGACCGGGCCGCCCAAGCCGCCACCCAGTCCCTCGCCCTTGCCAAGAAAATCGGCGCCCCGCGCTGCGTCACCCTCGTCCACGAACTCGCCCCCGCCTTCAAGAAATACAAGGGTGTCGACAGTGTCGACGAACTCCTGGAACGTGTCCGTACCGCCTGAGCCGGCGGTCCGCGCGAGCCGACCGAGGACCTCACACGAACCCAGCCCCGCACGACAGGAATCCTCTTCCGCGAAACCGCACAGCCCCACGGCCTGACCACCACCCGCTCCGACTTCGAGCGTTTCGCCAACGCCCTCGCCGAGGAGCACCGGCGGCACGCCGGCGACCTGCGCGAGCGCGGGCACGCCCTGGCCGGGGCCGCCACCGCCCCGGACTCCGCCAGGGCCGCGGATACCCTCCGGGCCGGTCAGACATCGCTGCGGGTGCCGTTGCCGCCGTCCCCGCCGGATCTGCCAACTCCGGCGCCAGACACCGAGTGCACGCGGATCAGTGGTGACGAGTCCGGCACCGTGACCACGAGCGAAGGCCATCTCCCCGCGCGCGCGGAGCAGTGGCCCAACGCCGTGCCTGATGCCGGCGGGTGCCCTGGCAGCCGAGTGGGTGAAATACGCCTGCCTCCGCACTCCGTGTCGCGATTCCCGCCGATACGACCGGGCGCCGCCCATCAGCCGCCCCTCCCCCACGCCCGGCATCCGGACGGTGACGCCAGCCACAAGAAAAGACGAGACGTATCGTATTGCCATAGCGGCTGTGACAGCGTACTGTCCTGCACATGGGTTCCCTGTGAGTTCGCCGGCGCCGACCGCGTAGAGCACCGCTCCGCCGTCGCCGCGCCCAGCCGTACAGCCATCCACCCCGATCCGGCCCGGGCTCGAGCCCATGCGGCCAGGAGGGACCCTGAT
>NZ_JBNNJZ010001081.1:0-1427 GCF_050270335.1 Streptomyces sp. NPDC059900 | reverse complement strand
CCGCGCTTGGCCCGCGGGTAGAGCTCGCTGATGTAGACGACGGCGACGACGGTCATCGCGGACAGGCCCGCCGAGGTCAGCACGCGAAAGACGCCCAGGGACCAGATGTCCCAGGCGAAGACGCACGCGAAGGACCACGCGGTGTACCAGAACGTGGTCGCGATGAGCGTGCGCCGGCGTCCCAGTCGGTCGGCAAGGCCGCCGGCGACCACGGCCCCGATGAACATGCCGACGAAGGACAACGACGTCACGTAGGCGACGTGGTTGACGTCGGCACCCCATTGTTCGCGGATCACGGGGGCCGTGATGGCGAAGGTGTTGATGTCCGCGAACTCGAAGAAGTAGGCGAACGCCACCGCGTAGAGGGTGGTCTTGTGGAATTTCGAGATGGGCAACCGGTCGAGCCGGTTGGCCGCGTTGGTGGCGGGGGTGTGCTGCACTGCACGCTCCTGGGATGGGGACGCGGCACCGTTGCGGGGCCGGTGGCTTGCGGTCAGCCGGCCTCTTCGGGCCAGTACAGACGCCGCGGGTTGTCGACCAGCAGGGCCTGTTGGCGTGCGGGGGTCGTGGCGACGTGCGGGATGTGGTCGACGAGCAGGCCGTCGTCGGGCATGTGGTGCTTGAGGTTGGGGTGGGGCCAGTCGGTGCCCCACAGGGCGCGGTCGGTGAACTCGTCGACGACCTTGCGGGCGAAGGGCACGACGTCGCGGTAGGCGTGGCGCTCGCCGTCCAGGGCGGGTGGTCCGGTGACGGTCAGGCGCTCGGGGCAGGAGACTTTGACCCAGACGTCGTTGCTCTCCACGAAGCGCAGGAAGTGGGCGAACTCGGGCCCCTCGGGGCTCCGGGTGACGTCGGGGCGGCCCATGTGGTCGATGACGAGCGGCACGGGCAGGGAGGCGAAGAACGTCTCCAGGTCCGGCAGGTCCGGGGCCTCGAAGTAGAGGACGACGTGCCATCCCAGGGGTGCGATCCTGCGGGCGACGGCGGCCAGGGCCTCGGTGGGTGCGGTGTCCACCAGGCGTCGTACGAAGTTGAAGCGCACCCCGCGCACTCCCGCCTCGTGCAGGCGCCGCAGTTCCGCATCGCTGGTATCGGGGCGCACGGTCGCCACCCCGCGGGCCCGGCCGCCCGCGGCGGACAAGGCGTCCACCAGGGCGCTGTTGTCGGCGCCGTGGCAGGTGGCCTGCACGATGACGTTGCGCGCGATGCCGAGATGGTCGCGCAGGGCGAACAGGTCGTGTCGGGAGGCGTCGACGGGCGTGTACCTGCGTTCGGCCGCGAAGGGAAACTCGGCGGCGGGGCCGAACACATGGCAGTGGGCGTCCACGGTCCCCGCAGGCAGGACGAAGGCCGGCTTGGTCGGGCCGCGGTACCAGTCGAGCCAGCCGGGGGTGACGGCGAAAGCCTGGTCGGGGTCAGTCATCGGG
>NZ_JBNNJZ010001080.1:0-1429 GCF_050270335.1 Streptomyces sp. NPDC059900 | reverse complement strand
CCGCTGCGCTGCCCGCGGCAGACATAGCAGTAGAACCACGTCTTCTTGTCAGTCATTTCCATCGCGGTGGACATCCGGGCGTTCATGGTGCGCTGCGGTCCCTCGACGAGGTCCTTGCGGTAGTACAGCGTGGGGCGTTCGGTCACCACCGGGACGCTCAGCACCCTGCCCCCGGCCACGGAAGCCTCGCGCGGCGCCTTCTGGAAGTCCGCCCAGGCGAACTCCTTGTCGCCCTCGACCCGGTCGGTGAGGTCGGCGAGCCAGTCGTTGTGCGCGAAGACCAGCTGCTCCTGCAGTGCGCGCACCATCATGACGTCCACGTCGGTGCCCGATGCGTTGAGCTTGACGTTGTAGCTGCTCGACAGCTGGTCGGCGGTGAGCAGGGTCATCGAGACCCGGCGCCCGATCCGCTCCTCGAACTCCTTGGTCCGCCGCTTGATCGCCTGCGACCACACATGGTTGATCGCCATGATCCGCAACGGGCTGTCGGCCGCGGCCTTGGCGCCCTGCGGCGAACAGGCGCCCAGTGCGCCCGCGCCGGCGGCCCCCGCCGCGCCTGCGGCCAGCCTGCCGAAGGAGCGCCGGCTCAACAGCTGGCTCCTCGTGGACATCGTTGTCCTCGTCTCTGTGATGGGTGTTTCCGTGTCTGCCCTGACGGGTTTCTGCGTCTCCCGAACCACTGGTCCAACTGGTAGGACCAGTTAAGTCTGACGGGACCGTAGCAGGATGCGAACGCCCCCGAACAGCCCCTGAGGGAAAGATCCACGCAACGGAACGATCACGCCGCTCCGGTCCGCACGAAGGGCGGCTACTCCCCCGCCCGGCCGCCGCCCGCCCGCCGGACCTCCGCCTGGCCGAGGAGCGTCTCGATGTGGTTGCGCGCCATGATGTCCACCTGAACGTCGAGGTCCGCCCCGTAGGTGCGCAGGCCCAGCATGAGGTGCTCGCGCATCCGCGTGGCCGCCAGTTCCTCGTCGCGCGCCTCGACCGCCTCGAAGATCTCCGGGTGATGCGGCACTCCGGGCTCCCCGATCGAGGGGTCGGAGTTCGAGCGCAGCATCATCTCGAACATCATCCCGCTGATCGACGACAGCATGATCCGCAGTACGGGATTCTTGCTGGCCACGGCGATCGCGTCATGGAACTCCATGTCCGCCTGCGCCTTGACCACGACATCCGTGGCCGACTCCAGGGCGTCCCGCGCGCCGCGCATCACGGCGATGTCCTCGTCCGTGGCGTGCCGGGTCGCCAGGCGGACCATCTCGACCTCCAACGGAAGCCGTGCCTCGATGAGTTGACGGACCGTGGGACGCCCCGCGCGGTACAGCGCGTCGTACCCCCTGGCCTGACCCGAGCTCTGCTCGCGCACGAAGGAACCGCGCCCCGGCGCGACCTCGATCAGGTGCTGCGCCTCGAGGCGCCGCAGCAC
>NZ_JBNNJZ010001079.1:0-1432 GCF_050270335.1 Streptomyces sp. NPDC059900 | reverse complement strand
CCACGGGGGAACAGGGCCTGCACCACCTCGTGCAGGAACTCGTGGACAACTCCGTGGACGAGGCTCTTGCGGGGGTGGCCGACCGCATCGACGTGACGATCCTGGCCGACGGCGGCGTACGCGTCGTCGACAACGGCCGCGGCATTCCGGTGGGGTTGCACCCGGCGGAGAAGCGGCCGGCCGTCGAGGTGGTGCTGACCGTGCTGCACGCGGGCGGAAAGTTCGGGGGCGGCGGGTATGCGGTCTCAGGCGGTCTGCACGGCGTGGGCCTGTCGGTGGTCAACGCCCTGTCGACGCGGCTGTCGGCGGAGATCTGGACCGATGGTCACCGGTGGACGCAGGACTACCGAAACGGAGCTCCCACCGCCCCGCTCGCCCGCCACGAGGCCACCACCCGGACGGGCACCTCGCTGACGTTCTGGGCGGACGGCGGCATCTTCGAGACCACCGAGTACTCCTTCGAGACGCTGGCCAGGCGTTTCAGGGAGATGGCCTTCCTCAACCGCGGGCTCGCCCTGACCCTGACCGACGAACGGCCCTTCGCGCGCGCGACGGCCGCGGCCGACGACGCGGGTGCGGACCCGGCCGCCAAGACGGTCTCCTACCGCTACGACGGCGGCATCACCGACTTCGTCACCTACCTCAACTCCCGCAAGGGCGAGCCGGTCCATCCCTCGGTCATCACCATCGCCGCCCGGGACGGCGAACGGCTGCTGTCGGCCGAGGTCGCGCTGCAGTGGAACGGCCAGTACACCGACAGCGTCTACTCGTACGCCAACGCCATCCACACCCATGAGGGCGGCACCCACGAGGAGGGCTTCCGCACGGCCCTGACCACCGTGGTCAACCGGTACGCGCGGGAGAAGAAGCTGCTGCGGGAGAAGGACGCGAACCTCTCCGGCGAGGACATCCGCGAGGGCCTGACCGCGATCATCTCGGTCAAGCTCGGCGAGCCGCAGTTCGAGGGCCAGACCAAGACCAAGCTCGGCAACACCGAGGCGCGCACCTTTGTGCAGAAGCTCGTCCACGAGTATCTGACCGACTGGTTCGACCGCAACCCGAACGAAGTCGCGGACATCGTGCGCAAGGCGATCCAGGCGGCCACGGCCCGGGTCGCGGCCCGCAAGGCGCGCGATCTGACCCGTCGCAAGGGCCTGCTTGAAACGGCGGCGCTGCCCGGCAAGCTGTCCGACTGCCAGTCGAACGACCCGGCCATGTCGGAGATCTTCATTGTGGAAGGCGACTCCGCAGGCGGTTCGGCCAAGTCCGGCCGCAACCCGCAGTATCAGGCGATCCTCCCGATCCGCGGCAAGATCCTCAACGTGGAGAAGGCCAGGATCGACAAGATCCTGCACAACCAGGAGATCCAGGCGATCATCTCCGCGTTCGGTACGGGCGTGCACGAGGACTTCGACATCGCCAAGCTCCGTTA
>NZ_JBNNJZ010001078.1:0-1435 GCF_050270335.1 Streptomyces sp. NPDC059900 | reverse complement strand
ATCAGTGCGGACGGTGTCTGCCCACGCTGCGATGACAGGCCTTTCCATGCCGCGCCCTGCCCGGGCTGCGGCGGCTGCCGTATCGACGGCTCCTTCGGACAGCCCGGCATCAGGTACGAGATCCTCCCCGAGTCTGTGGAGTGCTGGGACTGCGGCCATCGCAACCCGCTGCGCGTCCCCGGCCCGCAGGGCGTCACCGCGTGACGCCGACCGCGCCCGGCACGGTCGGGACCATGGATGCTGGTACACCCGGCTATCACAACGTGCGCAATGCCCGCGTCCTGGTGCAGGCCACATGGGTGATCAACGTGGCGCGAGCCGTTATGCCCTCAGGCGGTGCATGAGGGGCGTGCTGACGTGGGGGCGGACACGGACGTTACCCAGGAACTCTGCGAGCCGGTCGGCCTCGGCCGCGAGAGCCGCGCATACCCGAGGGTCCACTGCCGGGGGGGAGGTGAGGAGTTCTGTGACGATCTGCCCGTCGTCTTGTTGCCGCCAGCCGCCGATGATGCGCCCGCCCGCCCACACCGTGGGGCAGATGTTGCCGTTGCGGTCGAAGAGTTCCGGCGCGTACGCGGGATCGAGGTACCAGTCGCGGTTGCGCCATCCCATCGCCGTGGGGTCGAGCGTGGGCAGCAGATTGACCACCGTGTCGCTGTCGTCGCCCGCGCTCTCCTGCAGGACTGGATCGTCGGGCAGCACGTAGCCGGTGGCGTGATCGAGGTCCGCCTCGATGGCGGCGGTGCCGGCCAGGGCGGTGCGGGTCTGGGTGAGGTTCCAGCCGGTCCACCACTTGAGGTCGTCGAGGGTGGCCGGACCGAAGGCGGCCAGGTAGCGGGTGGCGAGCTCGACTCGGGCCTGGTCGGCCGGCAGCTGCGGGTGCGGTTCGGCAAGGGTCCAGCGGAACTTCGCCGAGGTCCAGGATCCCTGGGGGTGGCCGCGGCGCAGGCGGCCTTCGGCGGCCATGACCGTGAGGACCTTGTTGCCGATCCGGGGCCGGGTCTCGTACGGCTTGCCGGGCGAGATCGTGATCTGTTCCTTGAGCCGGGGCACGGCATCGGCGATCTGGACGGCGTCGGCCTCGCCGAGCTCTTCCAGGGCCGCGGCCACCTCGGTCTCGACGTCGGTCAGCCAGCGCGTGCCGTGCCCGAGCTGTTCGGCCAGCACCTTGGCCAGAGCGGCACGTTCACGGGCCGCGACCGTACGGGCGGCGGACGCCTCCACGACCGGCGCCAGGTCCTTGGGAACCACGAACATGGTGCGGCGCATGCACAGCATCCGCACCAGGCTGCGGTCCTCGTACAGGGCTCGCTCCACCGCCTGCGGTGTCGCACCGTTCATCCGCGCGGCCACGGACAGGAACACCGTCGCCGGTTCGGTCGCGTGCAGCCCCACCAGCGCCTGGGCAACCTGCTCCACCGACGTCGCCCGCACG
>NZ_JBNNJZ010001077.1:0-1436 GCF_050270335.1 Streptomyces sp. NPDC059900 | reverse complement strand
GTGTGCGGTAGGCGAGAGAGGGCTTGCCATGTGTGTCAGCCGTCGCAATGAGGAGGCCGCCGAACAGCGAGAGGTTCTTGAGGAACTGAGTGCGCTGGGCCGCCCGCCGATCCTGGTCCTTCTCCTTCCACCAGGCATGCCCGGCGAGGGTCGTCGGCACGAGCGAACCGGCCAGCGCCAGGGCGGCGAGACGCGGAACGCGTCCGGTCGCGAGCATCAGCCCGGCGCCTACCTGGACCGCGCCGTTGACGCGGACCAGCTGTTCCGGATTCTCGGTGAGCCCGGGGATGCGAAAGGCCACAGGGACCGCCACCGGTTCGGCTGCGGGGGCCACGCGTTTGGGGTCTCGAAGAGTGCTCCAGCCTCCGGCAAGGAAGACAGAAGCGAGCATTGGTCGGGCGATTTTCCTGAGAACGGCCATACCTACCGGTCACCCGCAATCCGCGAACTCAAACGGACGTTACGCCTGCCGTGGTCCAGGTGCGGCTTCTTGCCTGCGTCCCTCGCCCCTGCCTTCAGGGCCGGGCAGGCGGGGTCGGGTATGGCGGTGCCGGGGCGGACCGGCGCTGCGTGCAGCAGCAGGTCGGTCACAGGACCGGAGCGGACGGGACCTCGCGCGTCTCGGTCACAGACTCGATCTGCGTGCGGCCCTGCTGTGCCGCCGGGGCCCCATGGGGCCGGTCGGACGGGGGTGGTCCATCGGCAGACGGCCGCGTATTCGATGAGCGACGACAAAGCGAGCTTGTCCGTGCATGGGCAAGTCAAGGAGGGGCACACGGAGGTCGCGCGGCAATGAACCGGCAACCGCACAGTTCGCGGACAGCGGGTTTACCTGATCCGGGCTGTGCAGAGGACGCAAGACGCGGGCCGGAAAGAAGGCCGCGCATCTCGACATAACTTGACGTTAGGAATCCGCATGATTGTCCTTGGCGCCATCTTGCTCATCATCGGTCTGCTGGCCGGTATCTCCTTGCTGACGACAGTGGGCGGCATTCTCGTCGTGGTCGGCGCTGTCCTGTGGGTCCTGGGCGCCAGCGGCCGCGCGGTGGGGGGACGCAAGCACTATTTCTAGCCGGGACGGTCGTGTCCCCTGCGGGTCCTTCCTCTCCGTTCGTGAGAGGAAGGACCCTTCGTGCGTCGCGAAGGCCCCCTGGGCCCCGGCTAGCCGAAGAGGTTGACGCCCTTCTTGTCCGCGAGAGCTTGGAGCTTCTCCACGTCGTCGGCGGGGACGTAGACGAACGCCTGGAGCCCCTCTTCTCCTCGGCGCAGGATGTAGGTGGCGAAGCTGTCGGTCATCTCCGTGCCGTCGCTGTCGTAGAAGAGCCACCGCACGCGGACGAGGAAGATGGCGTCGCTGAGCTGCTGATGGTCGAGGCGTTCGTATCCGACGGAGGCCAGGCCGAGCTTGCGGTAGAGGGGGTAGGACTGCTCCAGTC
>NZ_JBNNJZ010001076.1:0-1437 GCF_050270335.1 Streptomyces sp. NPDC059900 | reverse complement strand
CCAGATAGACGCCGAAGGGGCTGACGATGCTGGGCAGCAGCACGCCCCAGTAGGTGTTGACCAGGTGGACCTGCGAGAACATCAGGTACAGCGGGATGGCGAGCAGCGGCTGCGGGATGAGCACCGCGGCGAGGACCGCGTTGAAGGTGACCTCCCGTCCGCGGAAGGAGTACTTGGCCAGGGCGTAGCCGGCCAGCGCGGAGACGAGCGTGCTCAGGGCCGCGCCGCCCGCCGCGTAGAGGGCGCTGTTGAGCAGCCAGCGCGAGAAGATGCCGCCCTGGGCGGTGAAGACCGCGCGGACGTTGTCGGCGAGCGCGAAGTCGCCGAACCAGAAGCCGTTTCCGGTGAAGAGACCGGAGCTGGTCTTGGTGGCGGATACGACCAGCCACCACACCGGCAGCAGGAAGTAGCCGGCGGCCAGCAGCATCACCGCCAGGACCAGCCAGCGGGAGAGCGCCAGCGGCGGGCGGGCGTTGCGCGCCGGGATCGCGGCGGCGGGCTTGCGGGCGGGGCGGGTGAGGGTCTGGAGCGTCACAGGGCCGCTCCCCGTCGCTGGACGAACTTCAGGAAGCCGAAGGACAGCACCAGCGTCAGCAGCGCCAGGATCACCGACTGGGTGGCGGCGTAGTTGAAGTCCCCCGAGTTGACCGCCGCGTAGGCGGCCGAGATGGGGGTGTAGTCGCTGGAGAGGTTCGGGGCGACGTTGTGCAGGATGGCCGGCTCGTTGTAGAGCTGCGCGGTTCCGATGATGGAGAACACGGTCGTCAGTACGAGGGCCGGGCGGACCATGGGGACCTTGATGCGCCAGGCGATGGCGAAGGCGGAGCAGCCGTCCATGCGGGCGGCTTCGCTCAGTTCCGCGGGGATGGCCTGCAGCGCCGCGTAGATGATCAGCATGTTGTAGCCGGTCCAGCCCCAGGTCAGCATGTTGCCGATGACGGGCGCGAGCATGCCGTCGGATGTCAGGTCCAGATCCAGGCCCAGGCTGTTCGCGGCCGCGCTGATGGGGCTGAGCCGGGGCGCCACCAGGAACGACCACATGATCGCCCCGATGACGCCGGGCAGCGCGTACGGCAGGAAGTAGGCGAGCCGGAAGAACCGCTTGAACAGGGTCTGCCGGGCATCGAGCAGCAGGGCCAGGCCGAGCGCGAGGCCCAGCATCACCGGTACCTGGACCGCGCCGATGAGCAGCACGCGCAGCAGCGAGGCGCGGAAGGCGTCGTCGCCGAGCGCGGTGAGGTAGTTGCCGAGGCCG
Source organism: Streptomyces sp. NPDC059900 (assembly GCF_050270335.1). Classification (NCBI taxonomy): domain Bacteria; kingdom Bacillati; phylum Actinomycetota; class Actinomycetes; order Kitasatosporales; family Streptomycetaceae; genus Streptomyces; species Streptomyces sp. NPDC059900. The sequence goes on along the minus strand of NZ_JBNNJZ010001076.1, from coordinate 182 downwards.
GCGAAGCTGGTGGTGGGCTCGGTCAGGCCCAGGCCGGAGCGCTGCTGCTCGTACAGGCTCTCGCCGAGCGTGTAGGCGATGGGGGCCAGGTACAGGCACACGAACAGCGCGGCGAAGGGAAGCAGGAACAGCCAGGCGGTCCTGGCCCGGCGGCGGTTGTGCCGCCCGGAGCGGCCGGGCGG
>NZ_JBNNJZ010001075.1:0-1440 GCF_050270335.1 Streptomyces sp. NPDC059900 | reverse complement strand
GTTCACACAGTCCTCGACGACCGCGTCGAGCGAGCGCGACAGCTTCACCTCGGAGAGGTCGTGCTGGTACTGGCCGACGCCGATGGACTTCGGGTCGATCTTCACCAGTTCGGCGAGCGGGTCCTGGAGCCGCCGGGCGATGGACACGGCGCCGCGCAGCGACACGTCCATGTCGGGCAGCTCCTGCGAGGCGAAGGCCGACGCGGAGTACACCGAGGCGCCCGCCTCGGAGACCATCACCTTCGTGAGGTTCAACTCCGGGTGCTTGGTGATCAGTTCACCGGCGAGCTTGTCCGTCTCGCGGGACGCCGTGCCGTTCCCGATCGCGATCAGGTCGACCGAGTGCTCCTTGGCGAGCTTCGCGAGGGTGGCCAGGGCCTGGTCCCACTTGTTCGCCGGGACGTGCGGGTTGATGACGTCGGTGGCGACGACCTTGCCGGTCGCGTCGACCACGGCGACCTTCACGCCCGTACGGAAACCGGGGTCGAGGCCCAGCGTCGCGCGCGTGCCCGCGGGTGCGGCGAGCAGCAGGTCGCGCAGGTTCGACGCGAAGACCCGCACGGCCTCGTCCTCGGCGGCCGTGCGCAGCCGCAGCCGCAGGTCGATGCCCAGGTGCACCAGGATGCGGGTCCGCCAGGACCAGCGCACCGTGTCCTGCAGCCACTTGTCCGCCGGGCGCCCGCGGTCCTGGACGCCGAAACGGTGGGCGACCATCCCCTCGTACGAGGAAGGGCCCTCCGTGGCTTCCTCCGGCTCGAGGACGAGGTCGAGGACGTCCTCCTTCTCGCCGCGCAGCATCGCGAGGATGCGGTGCGAGGGCAGCTCCCCGAAGGGCTCGGCGAAGTCGAAGTAGTCGGCGAACTTGGCGCCGGCCTCCTCCTTGCCGTCGCGGACCTTCGCGGCGAGGCGCCCGCGCACCCACATGCGCTCGCGCAGCTCGCCGATCAGGTCGGCGTCCTCGGAGAACCGCTCGGCGAGGATCGCGCGGGCGCCGTCCAGGGCGGCCTGCGGCTCGGCGACGCCCTTGTCGGCGTCGACGAAGGCCGTGGCCGCGGCGAGCGGCTCCACCGACGGGTCGCCGAGCAGGCCGTCGGCCAGCGGCTCGAGCCCCGCCTCGCGGGCGATCTGCGCCTTCGTGCGGCGCTTGGGCTTGAACGGCAGGTAGATGTCCTCGAGGCGCGCCTTGGTGTCGGCCGCGCGGATCTGCGTTTCCAGCTCGTCGGTGAGCTTGCCCTGCTCGCGCACCGATTCGAGGATCGCGGCGCGCCGCTCCTCGAGCTCCCGCAGATAGCGCAGGCGCTCTTCGAGCGTGCGCAGCTGCGCGTCGTCGAGCATCTCGGTCGCTTCCTTGCGGTAGCGAGCGATGAAGGGCACCGTCGAGGCGCCGACGAGCAAGTAGACGGCGGCCGTCAACAGCCCCGGCCCGAAGCCGCGGTGTTA
>NZ_JBNNJZ010001074.1:0-1444 GCF_050270335.1 Streptomyces sp. NPDC059900 | reverse complement strand
GCTCGAACTGCTCGATGCAGGAGAGGAATTCGGGGTCGAACAGCGCGAAGCCGGCCAGCTCCGCCGCCACGTCCTGCGGCGACCACCGCGGGTTCATGGCGCTCACGCTCTCGGCGGTCGCGGAGGCGACCATCTGCCGCATGCCCGCATGCGCCCCGGCCGGCACATTGCGCAGCAGGAATCCGGGATCGGAGTACACGGCGCGCTTGGGCCGCAACCGGGAGGCCGCCAGGGCCAGGGACAGGCCGCCCAGCGAGTGCCCGATCGCCACGTCGGCTCCGGCAGGCAGGTTTTCCACCAGGTCATCGGCCAGCAGTTCCGGCCGGTAGGCGCCGCGCGGGCTGTGGCCGTGGCCGCGCAGGTCGGGGGCCACGACGCGGTAGCCGAGGCCGATGAGGTGCTCTTCGAACGCATGCCAGGTGCGGTGGTCGGACATGCCGCCGTGGATCAGCAGCGCGACCTTCTCACCGGCGCTCCCGTCGTCCCCGGGACCACTGTCATGAATGTTCAGCTTCATCGCTGGAAGACCTTCCACAGAGGTGATTACACGTGTAAGCATTCTTAAAGCACAGAGCACCCGCCAGGCAAGAGACCCACCGCCACCCAACATCCGCCGCACCCACCGACCCGCGCACGCCCCCAAGGAGGCACCGCCATGCCCGTCCCCCGCACCACGCCACCGCAGAGCACCACCGCCGACCCCGGCCAGGCACCGGCACCGGCCCGCACGACCGAGGCCGCGCGGCTCGACATCCCCGCGCTGATCGCCGAGCTCACACTGGAGGAGAAGACACAGCTCCTCGACGGCTCGGACTTCTGGCACACCCAGCCCGTCGCACGACTCGGCATCCCCGCGATCATGCTGTCCGACGGTCCGCACGGCCTGCGCAAGCAGCAGGAGGGCGGCGACCACCTCGGCCTCCTCGACAGCGTCCCCGCCACCTGCTTCCCGCCCGCCGCGGGCCTGGCCTCCAGCTGGGACACCTCCCTGCTCACCCGCGTGGGAGAGGCAATCGGCCGCGAGTGCCGGGCCGAGCGCGTCGCCGTCGTCCTGGGCCCCGGCATCAACATGAAGCGCTCGCCCCTGTGCGGCCGCAACTTCGAGTACTACTCCGAGGACCCGGCGCTGGCCGGTGCGCTGGGCAGCGCATTCACCCACGGCGTGCAGAGCCAGGGGGTGGGCGTGTCCGTCAAGCACTACGCCGCCAACAACCAGGAGACCGAGCGCATGACGGTCTCCGCCGAGGTCGACGAGCGCACACTGCGCGAGATCTACCTGCCCGCGTTCGAAACCGTGGTCAAAGAGGCCCGGCCGTGGACGGTCATGTCCTCCTACAACAAAATCAACGGCACGTACGTGGCCGAGAGCCGCGCCCTGGTCACCGGGATCCTGCGCGAGGAGTGGGGCTTCGACGGGCTCGTGGTCTCCGACTGGGGCGGCATC
>NZ_JBNNJZ010001073.1:0-1446 GCF_050270335.1 Streptomyces sp. NPDC059900 | reverse complement strand
GTTCATACGTATGCATAACCTTGAAACCGCGCGAACGGAGAAGCCATGTCCGCTGTAGCGCCGCCCACCACCGCAGCCGGCCCCCAAGGGACCGAGGCGGAGAAGCGGATAGCGATACGCCGAGCCATCGGCGCGGGAAGCATCGGAAACTTCGTCGAACAGTTCGACTACGGCCTCTACGGCTACATGGCGCCGGTCCTGGCCCCCGCCTTCTTTCCGCAGAGCAACCAGGCCGTGGCCGTCCTCAGCACGTACGCGATCATCGCCATCGCCTGCCTGTTCCGCCCGCTGGGCGGCACCCTCGTCGGCCGCTGGGGCGACCGGGTGGGCCGCAAGAAGACGCTGCTGTGGACCATCGTGCTCATGGGTGTGGCCACCGCCCTGATCGGCGCCCTGCCCACGTACCAGCTGATCGGGATCCTGGCGCCCCTGCTCCTGCTGTTCCTGCGCGTCATCCAGGGCATGGTCTCGGGCGGCGAGTACGTCGGGGCGGTGGCGTTCATCGTGGAGTGGGCGGAGCCCAAACGCCGCGGCTACTACGCCTCGTACGCCTCCAACAGCTGTTTCGCCGGCATCCTGGCCGGCGCCGGCACCGCCGCGCTCACCAGCTGGGTCTTCCAGGGGCCCGCCCTGGACTCGTGGGGATGGCGCATCCCCTTCCTGCTCGCGCTGCCGCTGAGCGCGGTCGGGATCTGGCTGCGGGGACGCATCGAGGAATCGCCCGAGTTCATGCGCGCCACGGAGGACGGCGCGGACGTCGCCAAGGCCCCCATCCGGGACGCGCTGCGCACGCAGTGGCGGCCGATCCTCGCCTACTGCGGCGTCTCGATCATGCTCGCGATCCTGTCCTACAGCTGGGTCACGTTCTATCCCGAGTACCTGACCGGCACGCTGGGCCTGCCGCGCTGGATGGCCCTCACGTCCAACGCCATCTCCGTGGCCGTGCTCATCCCACTACTGCCGCTGGCCGGCGCCATCTCGGACCGGATCGGCCGCAAACCGATGCTGATCAGCGGCGCCGTCGCGTGCATCGTCCTGGTCCCGCTGGCCTTCCGGGTCGGCGAGGGCGGTACCTTCGGCGCGGCCGTGGCCAGCCAACTGATCTACATCGTCCCGGAGTTCTTCCTGACCGGCATCGTCACCGTCTGCACGGCCGAACTCTTCGCGACGCGCTCCCGGTTCAGCGCGAGCGCCATCGCCTACAACAGCTCGTTCTCCATCTTCATGGGCATCACGCCCTTCGTGGCCGCCCTGCTCGTCACCAGCTTCGATTCGATCTACGCCGTGTGGGTCTACCTCGCGGCCGCCGCACTCCTGGCCCTCGTGACCATCAGCACCTTCATGACCGAGACGTACCGGACCCACCTGGGCGCGGACAAGTTCACCTCCTGACCGCCTCCGGCCCCCCTTCCCCTCCTCCTGCCTCCCGCACTTCGTATGCATACG
>NZ_JBNNJZ010001072.1:0-1454 GCF_050270335.1 Streptomyces sp. NPDC059900 | reverse complement strand
ACCTGACGCTGGACCCGACCAAGGGCAAGTTCACCATCATGGGCTTCCTGCCCACGACCGCGGACATCTCCTTCGAGCAGACCGGAAAGACCACGGGCACCCTGGACACCGCCGGCGCCCTGAAGTCGAAGTCGGAGATGTTCGTCAAGCTCTCCAGCGTCAACGCCTTCGGTCTGCCCATCGGCGGCGGCGCCGACTGCAAGACGGTCTCTCCCGCCAAGGTCGACCTCGCCAGCGAGGGCCGCTTCCAGCCCTACAAGGGCGGCAAGCTCAAGGGCACCTACACCCTGCCCGGCATCAAGGGCTGCGGCGCCCTCAACGACATCATCAGCACGTTCATGGCAGGCGCCGGCAACACCATCGACATGGACCTCACCTACAAGAGCTGACGCCACACCACGGCGGTGAGTCCGCATTCCCGATCCGGCCCCCCGCCCCCTTCGAGGCGGGGGGCCGGACCCGTTCCCGCACAACTTGGAGAGGCAGTGCTGAGATTGCGCGCCACAGGGTGGCGGGCCGCCCCCGCCGTCGTGCTGCTTGCCGGGCTGATCGGCGTCACCTCCGGTCATCCGGCCGCCGCGGACCCGGTCTCCCTGACACAGACGTACAAGTGCGTGTTCCCGATCATGGAGGAGGATCCGCTCACCGTCGTCATCAAGGCGGACCTGCCGGCCAAGGTGAAGGCCGGCGAGCAGATCCCGGCCTTCCGCATCACCTCGGTGTCCAAGGTCAGCAGGGCGGCGGCCACCGCCCTGCGCACGGTCGGCGGCGCCACTCTCGAGGGGGTCGCCACTGCGGACGTCACCGTTCACATGCCGGAGGGCCCGCTGAACATCGGCCTCGACAACACCATCCCCAAGACGCCCTTGCCGCAGCCGCCCGCCGACTTCGAGGTGACCGCGACCGGCCAGGCCCCGGCGCTGACGTTCCGGCAGCCAGGCAGCGTGAAGATCGACGTCAACAGCCTGCTCCTGACGATGACACCGCGGGACACGAGCGGCGCCAAGACGAGTCTCGACACCTTCGAGACCGAGTGCACGCTCGACCCCGCCGACCAGAACAGGATGCTGCACACCGTCCAGGTCGAACCGGGCACGACCGATCCGACCGATCCACCGGACCCGGTGCCGCTGGGCTTCGGCATCAAGGGCAGCTCGTACATCAAGGCGGGCAAGGGCAGCGCCGCACTGGCCGGCCGCATCGACACCCGCTACGACCCGGACAAGGGAACCTTCGACGCCGACCTGGACCTCACCCCGGCCAAGGGCCAGTTCACCTACCTCGGCTTCCTGCCCACGACCGCGGACATCGCCTTCGAGCAGACCGGAAAGACGACAGGGACGCTCGACACGGCAGGCCACCTCACGTCGCACTCCGAGATGTACGTCAAGCTCACCACCGTGAGCGCGCTCGGCCTGCCCATCGGCGGCGGACCGAACTGCAGGACCGTCGAG
>NZ_JBNNJZ010001071.1:0-1467 GCF_050270335.1 Streptomyces sp. NPDC059900 | reverse complement strand
GTTCTCTCCTGCTCTTCTTTGCTCTCGGCGGTCTGTCTCGGGCGGTCGACGGCAGCGCTCGCGGTCCTACTTGAACGCGAGGTTGTAGAGGCCACCGGCGATGGCACCGCCGATCAGCGGGCCGGCGATCGGCACCCATGCGTACGCCCAGTCGGAGCTGCCCTTGTTCGGCAGCGGGAGCAGGGAGTGCACGATGCGCGGACCCAGGTCACGGACCGGGTTGATCGCGTAGCCCGTGGGGCCACCGAGCGAGAGGCCGATGCCGACCACGACGAGCGCGGTGATCAGTGCGCCGAGCACGCCGATGCCGTTGCCGCCGTCGTTCAGGCCCTGGGTGAGGATCGCGAGGACCAGGACGGTGGTCGCGATGATCTCGGTGAGCACGTTCTGCGCGTAGTTGCGGATCTCGGGGCCCGTGGAGAACACGCCGAGCACCGGACCGGCCTTCGGTGCGGCCTTCTGGTCGACGAGGCCCTCCTCCATCGGCTGCGCCGCGAGGACCTCGGGGTCGGTCAGGTGGGCCTTGAACTGGCCCAGGTAGGCGAGCCGGACCAGGACGGCGCCGATCATCGCGCCGAGGAGCTGCGAGGCGAGGTAGAGCGGAACATCGCTCCACTTCGTGCCGCCCTCGATGGCGAGGCCGATGGTGACCGCCGGGTTGAGGTGGGCGCCGGAGACGCCACCCGCCAGGTACGCGCCGGTCAGTACCGCGAAGCCCCACCCGAAGGTGATCGCCAGCCAGCCGGCGTCCTTGGCCTTGGAGGCCTTGAGCGTGACGGCGGCACAGACACCGCCGCCGAGCAGAATGAGAATGGCGGTACCGATGGTCTCGCCGATGAAGATGTCGGAGCTGGACACCCGCGACTCCTTTGTCCTTCGTCCAGGGAAAGGCGAACCCCGGGTCCCTCCGGTGGTCCGCGACCTCAGGTGAGGTCGTTGCCGGCCCTGGCCTTGTCACACTCTAACGCGTAATGCCGGTAGGTGTTCGACAATGCCGACCGATGGACGCGAGTCTCACCCCGTGGTTACTTGCCCGTCAAGAGTTCTGTTATTGAAAACACGATCGTTATTGATCGTTCCGGGTTATCGGTCGAGGCGGGGGGCCCGCCGGGTGAAACGCGGTCCAATGATCGTCGCGCAGAAGAGTGCCCCCTGCATGTTGAGCAGGGGGCAGAAGGCCGGGCGGCAGGGGCCGGGCGGGGTCAGAAACGCCCGGCGCCCAGGTCCCGCGACACCGCGCGGGCGCAGTCCCGTACGGCTGCGATCAGGTCGGGGCGCAGCTCCCCTTCCCTGCGGACACGCTCCACCGCACCGGTGATGCCGACCGCGCCGACCGGCATGCGGCGCCGGTCGTGGATGGGCGCGGCCACCGAGGCGATGCCCTCCCAGGTCTCCTCGACGTCGGAGGCGTACCCGCGCGCACGGGTGAGATCCAGGACGCCCTCGAAGGCCTCGGGGTCCACGACC
>NZ_JBNNJZ010001070.1:0-1475 GCF_050270335.1 Streptomyces sp. NPDC059900 | reverse complement strand
CGACCAAGCTCAACGACATCGCCGAGGGCAACAGCCCCGGCTTCGCCAAGATGGCCCTGGAGGGCGGCCGGAAGCTCGCCGACGGCAAGGGGCCGCTGCGCTCCGCCGTCGAGGCCGGGGCCGGGCATCTCAAGGACAACCTGACCGAGGGGGTCAAGGGCCTGTTCGGCACGGGCGGCAAGGGCAAGTCGAAGGCGGGCAGCGGCAACAAGCCGACAGTCATCCTGGAGAGCATCGACATCGGCGTGGGGGTGCGTACCGCCTACGACCAGTGGACCCAGTACCAGGAGTTCTCCTCCTTCGCCCGCGGCGTGAAGAGCGCCAACCGCGCGGACGACGTGACCTCCGACTGGCAGATGAAGGTCTTCTGGTCCAGCCGGAGCTGGAAGGCGCACACCACCCAGCAGGTCCCCGACCAGCGCATCTGCTGGACCTCCGAGGGCGCCAAGGGCACGACCAAGGGTGTCATCACCTTCCACGAGCTCGGCGAGAACCTCACCCGCGTCCTGCTGATCATCGAGTACTACCCCAAGGGCCTGTTCGAGAAGACCGGCAACATCTGGCGGGCCCAGGGCCGCCGCGCCCGCCTCGACCTCAAACACTTCGCCCGGTTCATCTCGATCAAGGGGGAAGCGACCGACGGCTGGCGCGGCGAGATCCAGGACGGCGAGGTCGTACGCAGCCACGACGACGCGGTCGCGGAAGAGGAGGAGAACGCCGGGGCGTCCGAGAACGACGAGGCGTTCGACCCGGACGACGAGTATCCGGACCAGGAGCCTGGCGACGGCGCCGAGGAACCCGATGACGGGTACGAGGACTCCGAGGACTACGAGGACGAGGAGGAGGACCCCGAGGCGTACGTCGACGAGGACGCCGCGGCCCACGAGGACGACGACGTCGCAGACGAGTACGCCGAGGACGGGTACGACGACGAAGCCGGCGAAGAAGACGAGGAGTTCGAGGACGGCGAAGAGCTCGCGGCCGAGGACGACGAGGAGTACGAGGACGACGGCCTCGAGGACGACGAGGTCTCTGCCGACGAGCGTGAGCAGCCCGGGCACGCCGGTGCGCGGAGCCGTTGATGGGCCCCGCGAACAGCTTTCCCGACTCCCCTCTCGGCGGGGGAAACTCGGGGGCCAACCTCGCCGACATCCTTGAGCGCGTCCTGGACAAGGGCATCGTCATCGCGGGTGACATCAAGATCAACCTGCTTGACATCGAGTTGCTCACCATCAAGTTGCGCCTGATCGTCGCCTCGGTCGACAAGGCGAAGGAGATGGGCATCGACTGGTGGGAGCAGGATCCGGCGTTGTCGTCGGGTGCCCGGCATCAGGAACTCGCAAGGGAGAACACCGAACTGAGGCAGCGCCTTGCCGCCCTGGAGAACGACAGCGCACGCGGGGAGCCCGACCCGCTCCCCCGGAAGGGAGACGCCCCGTGACTGAGCTGCGTTACGTCTACGCGATCTGCGGCCC
>NZ_JBNNJZ010001069.1:0-1480 GCF_050270335.1 Streptomyces sp. NPDC059900 | reverse complement strand
CTGCTGCGGGGGCTGGCCCTGGTCCCTGCCGAACTGGTCCTTCAGCTTGTCCTGGGCGGTGTCGACCTGACCGGAGTACTTGCCCTGGGTCTTGTCGTCGACGAAGTCACCCGCCTTGTCGATGCCCTGGCCGGCCTTGTCCTCGTGGCCCTTGAGCATCTGCTTGAGCTTGTCCATGACTGACATGGGCCAACCACCTCTCTGTGTCTCCCCCACATCCAGGCTCACATTGCGCGGCGTGTTCCGCATCCGCTGGCGCCCTCCGCCTGCCCCTGCCTGCGCTGACCCGTTCGGCCGCCTCGTGCTGCACGGGCCGGGGCGTCCGCCGAAGCTGAGGCGCGAAGAGCACGGAGCACGGGCAACGAACGGGAAGAAGGCATCCATGGCAAAGGCGTATCTGGTGGGCAGCGGCATCGCTTCCCTGTCGGCGGCGGCATTCCTCATCCGCGAGGGCGGCTTCAGGGGGTCCGACATCGTCGTCCTGGAGGAGCAGGACCGCGAGGGCGGCAGTCTGGACGCCTCCGGGTCACCCGAGACCGGCTACACGATGCGCGGCGGCCGGATGTTCGAGATCCACTTCGAGTGCACCTACGACCTGCTCGGTTCGATCCCCTCCCTGGACGATCCCTCGAAGTCGGTCACCGACGACACCTTCGCCTTCCACGAGGACTTCGCCTGGGACGACCACGCCCGGCTCGTCGACGCCGCGGGCAAGGTCATCGACTCGCACTCGATGGGCTTCTCGGAGCGTGACCGTCTCGAACTGGTCAAGTGCGTGGGCACCCCCGAGAAGGCGCTCGACGGCAAGCGCATCACCGACTGCTTCAGCCCGGAGTTCTTCCGTACGAACTTCTGGTGGATGTGGTGCACCACCTTCGCCTTCGAGCCGTGGCACAGCGCGATCGAGTTCCGCCGCTACCTCAACCGGTTCATCCACCTCTTCAAGACCTTCGACTCCATGTCGGGGATCTACCGCACGCGCTTCAATCAGTTCGACTCCATCGTGCGCCCGCTCCTGAAGTGGCTCACCGACCAGGGCGTGACCGTGCAGCTGGGCACCACGGTCACCGACTTGGCCTTCGCCGAGGGTGACGCCCTCACCGTCACGGCTCTCAGCTGCACGCGAGGCGGCCGGAGCGAGGAGATCACGCTCGGCCCCGACGACCTGGTCATGGTCACCAACGGTTCGATGACGGCAGGCTCGACCCTGGGCTCCACCGACACGGTGCCCGCCCTGGACACCACCGGGGCCGACGGCGCCTGGCGCCTGTGGGAGACCCTGGCGGCCAAGCGGCAGGGCCTGGGCAGGCCCGCGGTCTTCAACTCGTCCATTGGGCAGTCGACCTGGGAATCCTTCACCGTGACGACGAAGGACCCCACGTTCTTCGAGCTGATGGAGAAGTTCAGCGGCAGCGAGGCAGGCAAGGGCGGCCTGATCACCTTCAAGGACTCCAAGTGGCTGCTGACCATCGTCCTCAAC
>NZ_JBNNJZ010001068.1:0-1481 GCF_050270335.1 Streptomyces sp. NPDC059900 | reverse complement strand
ACCTGTGGCGCCGTCAGTCGGCTGCGCTCTGCTTCATGCGCAGCCGCTTCCACAGCAACTCCCGCACCTGCACGTCCAGTTCGGCAACCGGTCCGGCCACCTCCAGGCCGGGCACGACCTCCTGGACGGTCAGCGGGCTCAGGGGCGAGGTCAGGGGCACGCCCCACTCGGCCTTCCACTCCCTGGCCTGCCGCGACGAACTCGCGTACACGATGCGGCCCAGGCCGACCCAGCCGTGCGCGGCCGCGCACATCGGGCAGTGCTCCCCCGAGGTGTACACCGTCGCCGCGGCCCGCTCTCCGGGAGTCAGGTGCGTCGCGGCCCACCGGGCGAGCGCGATCTCCGGATGTGCCGTGGGGTCGTTGGTGGTGGTCTCGCGGTTGCGGTCCTCGGCCCGGACGCGGCCGTCCGCGTCCACGAGCACGGACCCGAACGGCAGGTCGCCGGCCTCCAGCGCCTCGGCCGCCAGCTCGATGCAGCGGCGCAGGTGGGACAGATCGGCTTCGCCGACTTGGGCGGCTTCGGCGGCGGGAGCGGTGCCGGATCCCGGGAGGTCGTGGTCGCGGTCGTGAGGTGCCACTGCTGCTCCATCTCTGTAGAAATGCCGGAGAGATGCTTGCAAGGTACTCGAGAGGTGCAGGTGCCGGAGAGCTGGTCGCGAACCGCCGGAGGGCTGCCGGCCGTGCTACGTGCGGTGTGCGGCCACCGCGGCCAGCGCCTGCCAGGCCGCCTCGGGCCGCAGCGTCTCCGCCGGATCGCCGTGGTACGGGTCGAGCAGCACGCTCTGGGCACCGGCCAGGCGCAGTTCCCCGATGTCCTCCAGGACCTGTTCGAGGGTGCCTTCGCCCGCCCGGCGCTCCGGCCGGTCGACGGGTTGGTCCGTGAGGCTGAGGCGAATACGCGGCGCCAGACCCGGTACGGGCAGGGCGAGTTGGGCGCAGATGCCCCGCAGCCGCTCCAGCGCGTCCCGGAACCAGGGCATCGTGAACCGCAGCGGATGCCACGGAGCACCGAACCGCACGGCCCGGCGTATGGCCGCGTCGCTGTTCCCGCCGATCCAGATCGGAATCTGTCCGCAGCGGTAGTCGGCGTCGTCCCGCCAGGCGGTGCGCAGGGTCCGCAGGCACTCGTCGGTCAGCGCGCCGCGCCGTTCGAAGGGGACGCCAAGGGCTTCGAACTCCTCGCGGGCCCAGCCGACGCCCACGCCGAGGACCAGCCGTTTGCCGCTGAGTTCATGCAGGTTGGCAGCCATGCGGGCGACCAGCAGCGGGTGGCGGTAGGGGGTGATGAGCACCGTCGTCCCCAGCTTGATCCGGGTGGTGATGCCGGCCATCCAGGCGAGCGTGGTGAAGGGTTCGTAGAAGGGCGCGGGGTACTGCCCTGCGACATCCGGAGTGATCGCCACGTGATCGGACATCATCAGCAGATCGAAGCCAAGGCCCTCGACGGTGGAGGCCCAGCGAGCGAGGTGGTCCGGATTC
>NZ_JBNNJZ010001067.1:0-1483 GCF_050270335.1 Streptomyces sp. NPDC059900 | reverse complement strand
TATCTGGCCGGTCCGGGTCTGGCCCGTGGCTACCTGGGCCGCCGGGAACTGACCGCCGAGCGCTTCGTGGCCTGCCCCTACGCCGGTGGCGCCCGCATGTATCGCACCGGCGACCTCGCCCAATGGAGTCCGGACGGGCTGCTGCACTTCCGGGGGCGCGCGGACGAGCAGGTCAAGATCCGCGGCTTCCGTATTGAACTCGGCGAGATCGAAGCGGTCCTCACCAGTCACCCCGATATCGCCCAGGCCACCGTCATCGCCCGCGACGACCGCCTCGCCGCCTACACCGTGTGCGCGATCGCCCTGGACCCGGCCGCCATCCGGGAGTTCGCCGCCACCCGCCTCCCCGACCACATGGTCCCGGCCACCGTCACGACCCTGGACAAGCTGCCGCTCACCCCCAACGGCAAGATCGACAAGGCCGCTCTCCCCACCCCCGAAACCGTCACCGGCCACGGGCGAGCACCCTCCACCCCCGTCGAGGAGATCCTCTGCGCCCTCTTCGCCGACGTCCTCGGCATCGACCACGTAGGCGCAGACGACTCGTTCTTCGAGCTCGGCGGCGACTCGATCATGTCGATGCAGTTGGCGTCGCAGGCGCGGCGGGCAGGCTGGGTGCTGTCGCCGCGGCAGGTCTTCGAGGAGCGCACCCCAGCCGGTCTTGCGCGGGTCGTGGAGCCGGACGGGTCGACGGAACCAGCAGCCGGGACCATGCCGGAAGCGAACGGCGTGGGAGAGATCCCCTTCACCCCGGTGATGTGGTCGCTCGGTGAGTCCGTGGCGGGTGCCGGGTCCGCGCAGCGGATGGTCTTCGGGGCGCCGCCGACGCTGGATCTTCAGACGCTGACCGCCGGCTTCGCCGCCGTGCTGGACGCGCACGACATGCTTCGCGCCCGGCTGGTGGCTGCCGAGTCGAAGCTGGTGGTGCCGGAGCCGGGCTCGACCGACGTATCGGCGCTGGTGTCTCGCGTCGATGTCACCGGCGTGGAGGATCCGGAGCTGGGCGGACTCGTCCGGTCCGAGGCTCAGGCGGCGGTCGGTCGGCTGGATCCGGGCGCCGGAGTGATGGCGCAGGTGGTGTGGTTGGACGCCGGCCCGGAGCGGGTGGGCCGCCTGGTGGTCGTCGTGCACCACCTGGCGGTGGACGGGGTGTCCTGGCGGATCCTGCTGCCGGATCTGCGGGCCGCCTGCGAGGCGGCGGCCGGCGGCCGACAGCCGGCCTTGGACCCGGTCGGTACGTCCTTCCGTCGTTGGTCGCGGCTGCTGGCCGCCGAGGCCGTCAGCGAGCACCGGGTTGAGGAACTGCCGGTGTGGCAGGAGCTGCTGTCCGCCGACCAGGAGCCGCCGCTGGGACAGCGACCCCTGGATCCGGTACGGGACACGGTGGCAGACCTTCGCCGCGAGGAGTGGGGTGTGCCCGCCGCGGTGGCGGAGACGCTGGTCTCCCGTACCGCCGCGGTCTTCCACTGTGGGGTGCATGAGG
>NZ_JBNNJZ010001066.1:0-1490 GCF_050270335.1 Streptomyces sp. NPDC059900 | reverse complement strand
GCCCCAGGCCCTGCCGACCGAGCCGCTCCCCAAGGACGGCGAAACCGCCGACGACAACGGCGCGTTCGGCTGGCTGCGCGCCCTCGGCCCGCGTGGCCGCCGCGCCTTCGGAGGCGCCTTCGGCGGCTACGCCCTCGACTCCTACGACTACTTCACGCTGCCGCTGAGCATGGTCGCGATCGCCGCGTACTTCGGCCTGGACAGCGGCCAGACCGGCCTGCTCACCACGGTCACGCTGGTCGTCTCCGCCATCGGCGGCGCGATCGCCGGAGTGGTCGCGGACCGGATCGGCCGGGTCAAGGCCCTGCTGATCACGGTAATCACGTACGCCGTCTTCACCGTCGCCTGCGGCTTCGCGCCCAACTACGAGACGCTGCTGGTCTTCCGCGCCCTCCAGGGCCTCGGCTTCGGCGGTGAGTGGGCGGTCGGCGCGATCCTGGTCGCCGAGTACGCCACCGCCAAGAACCGCGGCCGCACGCTCGGCGCGATCCAGAGCGCCTGGGCGGTCGGCTGGGCGCTCGCGGTGATCGTCTACACCGTGGTGTTCCAGTTCCTGGACGCGGACACCGCCTGGCGCGTGATGTTCTGGACCGGCGCGCTGCCCGCCCTGCTCGTCGTCTACGTACGGCGCAACGTCCACGACGCCCCCGAAGCGGCCGAGGAGCGCAAGAAGAGCGCGCACAAGGGGGCGTTCACCGCGATCTTCAAGCCGGGGCTCCTGCGCATCACGCTCTTCGCGGTGCTGCTCTCCACCGGCGTGCAGGGCGGCTACTACACGCTCGCCACCTGGGTGCCCACGTACCTGAAGAGCGAACGCGGACTCACCGTGGTCGGCACGGGCGGGTACCTCACGTTCCTGATCTCCGGCGCCTTCATCGGCTATCTCGCAGGCGGCTATCTCACCGACATACTCGGCCGCAAGCGCAACATCACGCTCTTCGCGTTCCTCTCCGCGGCCAGCATCCTGGCGTACACGAACATCCCGGACGGGGCCAACGGCCTTCTCCTTGTGCTCGGTTTCCCGCTCGGCTTCTGCATGTCGGCCATTTTCAGCGGCTTCGGATCGTTCCTCAGCGAGCTCTATCCGGCGGCCGTGCGCGGCACCGGGCAGGGCTTCACGTACAACACCGGCCGTGCCGTGGGCGCCGTGTTCCCCACCATGGTCGGCTTCCTGGCCGACAGCTGGGGCGTGGGCGGCGCGCTGGTCTTCGGCGCGATCGGTTACGCGATCGCCGTGCTCGCGCTGCTCGGGCTGCCCGAGACGCGCGGAAAGGAGCTGGTATGAGCCCCGCGACCACGGCGCTCCGGAGCCCCCGGGAGGCCCGCGCGCTCTTCCGTTCGGGCACCAGCGGCCCGACCGCGGGCTGGGCGGCCGGTCACACCCAGGCCAATCTGATCGCCGTGCCCGCCGACTGGGCGTACGACATGCTGCTGTTCTGCCAGCGCAATCCGAAGCCCTGCCCGGTGCTCGACGTCACGGACGCGGGCTC
>NZ_JBNNJZ010001065.1:0-1490 GCF_050270335.1 Streptomyces sp. NPDC059900 | reverse complement strand
ACAGGCACCCCCATCCGGGCCGTCCTGCTCGACCGCCTGGGACCGGTGGTCTGGGGCCCGGACGCCGCATCCGCTCTCGCCGTCCTCGAAGAACTCGAGGAAACGGCACGCCTCTGGCTCCTGACCGACCGTCGCCCCGAGCCGCTCCCCTCCCCCGCTCTCGACGAACTGAAGGCCGTGTTCGGCGCCTCCTGGTGACCGCACGCCGCCCGTCGGAGAATCCCCTGAGCCGCAGTAAGGATTCCGCATGTCCACGTCCACCGAGACGGCCGAGACCCCCGGCCTCGCCCACGAGAACGCCGTGTTCCGCAAGGTCGTCCGCCGCATCGTCCCCTTCCTGATTCTCTGCTACGTCTTCTCCTATCTGGACCGCGTCAATGTCGGCTTCGCCAAGCTGCAGATGTCCGACGACCTGGGCCTGAGCGAGGCGGCCTACGGTCTCGGCGCCGGACTGTTCTTCATCGGCTACTTCCTTTTCGAGGTCCCCTCGAACCTGATGCTCCAGCGCGTCGGCGCGCGCACCTGGATCGCCCGCATCATGATCACCTGGGGTCTGGTCTCGGGCGCCTTCTCGTTCGTCACCAACGAGACGACGTTCTATGTGCTGCGCTTCCTGCTCGGCGCCGCGGAGGCCGGCTTCTACCCGGGCGTGATCCTCTACTGCACCTACTGGTTCCCCTCCCACCGCCGGGCCCGCGTCATCGCGATGTTCATGTCGGCGATCCCCGTGGCCGGCATCTTCGGCAACCCGCTCTCCGGCTGGATCATGGACACCTTCGACGGGGTCAGCGGATGGCAGGGCTGGCAGTGGATGTTCCTCCTGGAGGCGATTCCGGCGCTCCTCATCGGTGTCGCCACGCTGTTCTACCTCGACAATGGGGTACGCAGCGCCAAGTGGCTCTCCGAGGAGGAGAAGGACATCGTCGAGGCGGCGATCGCCAAGGACACCGCGCACCAGAAGCACGGCCGGATCTGGGACGGCTTCCGCGACCCCAAGGTATGGCTGATGTGCCTGATCTACTTCTGCTTCGTGATGGGCCAGTACGCGCTGACCTTCTGGATGCCCACCTTCGTCAAGTCCACCGGCATCGACGACACCCTCACCATCGGCGTGCTCAGCGCCGTGCCGTTCCTGGCCGCACTGATCGCGATGAACCTCTTCGGACGCTCCGCGGACAAGCGCCGCGAACGCCGCTGGCACCTGGTCGTCCCCAGCCTCATGGGCGCCGTCGGCTTCTCCCTGGCCGCCGGCTGGAGCGGATCGACCGTGCTGTCCCTGATCGCCCTGTCCTTCGCCGCGGCCGGCGTGCTGACCTGCGCCCCGCTGTTCTGGTCGCTGCCCACCGCGTTCCTGGGCGGCACCGCGGCGGCGGCCGGGCTCGCCCTGATCAACTCCGTGGGCAACCTCGCCGGGTCCGTCAGCCCGTACATGATCGGCGGGCTCAAGGACGCCACCGGCTCGACCTCCATCCCCATGTACGTCCTGGCCC
>NZ_JBNNJZ010001064.1:0-1492 GCF_050270335.1 Streptomyces sp. NPDC059900 | reverse complement strand
AGGCCGATCAGCCGGCTGCCGGGGGTCGGGGTCTGGTCGCGGCCGATGTACAGGTCGCCGACCGTGCCGGTGTCCGGGTCGAAGGTGAGTTCGGTGAGCGTGCCGATGTCCTCGCCGTACTCGGTCAGGACCCGTTTGCCCAGGAGCCTCTTGTGGGCCCGGGAGTGCGAGCTGCTGTGGCCCGCGTCGTCCGCGGCGGTGTCGACGATCACCGCGTCCGGCCCCATCCCGCGCACCTGCGTCCACGGCACGCTGTCGCCGCTCTTGGCGTTCTTGAGATACAGCTCCGTGATCCGGCGGGTCCGCGGGTCGATGCCGAGGCCGGCCACCTCCCCGGCGGGGAGCGCGTCCTCGGCGCTGACCACGGAGAGGCCGAGGGTCTGGCTGAGCAGCATCATCGGTCGTCCCCCTTCCGGAGCTTGCCGAGATCCGTCTCCCGGAATCCCGCCTCCCGGAATCCCGCCTCCTCGGGTCCCGGCTCACCTGCGGCCCGGGCCCGGTCCCATGCCGCGGCCAGCGCTGCGATGTCGTCCACCGCCTGCCCGGCCAGCCATGCCGGGATCACCAACGTGTCGCCGGTCATGGCCAGTCGGCCGTACGCCGGCAGGAACGCCCGGCGTTCGTGCCGTCCCATCGCCTCGGTGGTGTCGACGTGGAATCCGGCCACCCGGCCGCTGGTGCCGCCCTCGACCACCGCGTCAAGGACGGTGCCCAGCTCAAGGCCCGTATCGCTCAGTACGCGGGCGCCGCGCACCTGCCCGGAACCGGCCTCGCTCTTGTCCACCACCGCGTCCCTGGCCTGCAGCACCTCGACGTCGGGGATCATCACCGCGTCGGGGCCGAGGGCGTGGACGCCGGTCCAGGGCAGGCTCTGTTTGAGGGGGCCGGAGAGCAACCCGCGGCCCGCCAGGGTGAATCCGGTGATCTGCCCGCCCGACGCGTCGAAGACGGTGTCCTTGATCTGGGCCACCGCTTCTCCGCCGAGCGTGACCACGGGCCGCTTCGTCAGCAGGGCGGCGAGTACCAGCGCGGTCATCGCGTCCTCCCGTGTCCCCCGCGACGGCCCCGGCGGACCACGATCGCGCCGCCGCCACGGCGCCTGGCCTGCGTCCCGAGGACCGCACCTGCCAGCAGGAGCAGCGCCACCAGCACTGCGGTCAGCCACATCCACCAGATCACAGCCGTCCACCTCCCTGTCATCCCGCGGTGTGACCGAGTGCCCCTAAAAAGGCATTCCATACGGAAAGTCAAGTCACGGGAATGTAACGGGAGATGGTGGGTAGGAGCACGTGCACGGCGCGCTCTCACCCCCGAGAGCGCCTTGTGCTCCGGGAGTGACGATGGTGGCCTCGACGACCAGCAGTCAAGGACCGACAGGTTCGGTCGCCGAGCGACATACCGCCGGCCCCGACACCGCTGGCCCCGACACCACCGGAGTCGGCCCGGCTGCCGCCGATCGCCCCCTGCCGCCCGCCGGCGGACGCCGCATGGC
>NZ_JBNNJZ010001063.1:0-1493 GCF_050270335.1 Streptomyces sp. NPDC059900 | reverse complement strand
GGAGTCCTCGGAGTCGGGTGAGTTGCCGCGCCCCAGCCGGATCGTCGGCGACGGCCAGCCGGCGTCAGCCGACCAGCTGACGAAAGGGCTGCGCCAGCAGGCCGCCCGTACCCACGAGGAAATGATGAGCCGGCTGCTGTTCGAGTCGGCGATCGCCCTCGGGGTCACGGCGGTGATCGCGATCTGGCTCGGCTGGGTGGTCGCCGGCCGGGTGCTGCGCCCGCTGCGCTCCATGACCACCGCCATCCAGCAGATCACGGCACGCAATGTGCACGAGCGGCTGGCCGTCGACGGCCCGCGCGACGAGCTGAAGGACCTCGCTGACACAGTGGACGGCCTGCTCGGCCGGCTGGAGACGGCCCTGGACTCCCATAAACGCTTCGTCGCCAACGCCGCGCACGAACTGCGCACCCCGCTCACGCTGGAGCACGCGCTGCTCGAGGAGTCCCTCATCGACGGCGCCCCGACGCTCGAGTCCTTCCGCAGCAACTTCGAGCGGCTGCTGGCGATCAGCAAGCAGCAGGGCCGACTGCTTGAGTCGCTGCTGTTCCTGGCGACCAGCGAGCGCGGCCTCGAACAGCCGGAGCCGCTGGAGCTGGCGCCCCTGGCCGACGAAGTCGTGCGCACCTTCCGCCCGGCCGCCGAACGGCGCGGCCTGCGGCTCGTCGCCGATGTCGAGCCCGCCGCCCTGCACGGCGACCCGGCGCTGGTGGAACGGCTGCTGGCCAACCTCCTCGACAACGCGATCGACTACAACTGCCCCGAGGGGCAGGTGGAGATCACCATCGGCACCCGCTCCGGCCGGGCCTTCGTCGAGGTCGCCAACACCGGCCCGCAGGTTCCCGCGGACCAGGTCGACCGGCTGTTCCACCCCTTCCAGCGGATGCGCCGCAACGCCGACGACGGCCACCACGGCCTGGGCCTGTCCATCGTCCGCTCCATCGCCACGGCGCACGACGCCGAACTCACGGCGCAGGGCCGCCCGGACGGCGGCCTGGTCGTGCAGGTGGCCTTTCCCGCACAGCGCAAGCTCACCGGCGCTGCGACGAGAGCGGCGACAAAAAAGGCCGACAAGCCCAAATAGCGTGTCCAAGTGCCGAGAATAAGCGGTTGGACAGAGCTGTCAAATTAGGCTGCTTGTCGTCTTCCAGGGGCCTGATTATTGTTGGCCACGCCCAGGTGAACCCACTGACGGGGAGTGGTCATGGCGAATCCCTTTGACGACGAGAACGGCTCCTTTCTGGTGCTGGTGAACGACGAAAACCAGCATTCTCTCTGGCCTGCATTCGCCGAGGTTCCGGACGGCTGGAAGGTCGTTTTCGGCGAGGGAATGCGAGCGGCCTGCATGTCGTACATCGAGGAGAACTGGACGGACATGCGTCCCAGGAGCCTCGCCGAGGCGATGGACGCGGCCGACGGCGAGAACGTCACGGCCGAATCCGTCAACTGACCGAAGACCGACCGGACGGCGAGACAACGGGACAGAGGTGGTC
>NZ_JBNNJZ010001062.1:0-1497 GCF_050270335.1 Streptomyces sp. NPDC059900 | reverse complement strand
CGGCATCGATCACCACCGACGCATCGCTGTCGGCCGTCATGAACTCCAGCCGGTCAGCGGGATACTCCGGATCCAGTGGCACGTACGCGCCGCCGGCCTTCCACACCGCCAGCATCGAGACGATCATGTCGATGCCACGCGGCAACCGCAGACCCACCCGCGACTCGGGCCCGATGCCAAGCCCCCGCAGGCAGCGGGCCAGCCGATTGGACCGGGCTTCCAGCTCCCCGTAGGAGATGGCGTCGGAGCCGCACCGGACGGCGACCGCACCCGGAGTACGCGCTGCCCAAGCCCCGATGCGCTCCGTCACCGTCTCCGACCTGACCGGCCGCGCGGTGGCGTTCCACTGCCCCACCACCAGCGCCCGCTCGCCCGCACTGAGTACGTCGATCTCACTCAACCGCACCTGCGGATCGGCCGCCACCTGCTCAAGGACTCGCACCAGCCGGCCTACGATCCGCTCGGCCTCCCGCCGGTCGAACAGGTCGAGGCGATAGTCGAGCCGAAGCTTCAGGTCGGACGCGTCCACCCCGAGCGCCAGCGCGAAGTTCGTTGACTCCCGCATCCCTGCGCCCGTCATGCGGATGGAGTCGAGGGCGGCTGGCACTTCCGGGTCGCCGGGGAAGTTCTCGAATGCCAGCAGCGTGTCGAAGCCCGCGCCCGGACCTGTCAGCCGCTGGATCTCGGTAAGGCCCAGGTGCTGGTGATCCAGCAGCGCGGACTGCTCAGCCTGCAGGTCGGCGAACAGCTCCGCGACCGTCCGCGCGGGGTCGAATCGCACCCGTACCGGGATGGTGTTGATGAACAGCCCCAGCATGTCCTCCATGCCCGGCAGCTCCGCCGGCCGCCCCGCGACCGTCGCTCCGAACACCACGTCCCGGCGGCCCGTCAAACCACCGACCACCAGCGCCCAGACAGTCTGCAGAACGGTGTTCAGGGTGACGTCCGCGTCACGGGCCAGCCGGGTCAGCTCTTGGGCGAGCGGCGGGGGCAGCTCGGCACCGACGTACGCGGTCTCGCCGGGTGATCGGGCCGGGTCGGCCGGGGCGACCAGAGTCGGTTCCTCCGTCCCGGCCAGCATGCGGCTCCAGGCCACTCGCGCGGCGTCCTTGTCCTGCCGCGCCAGCCAGCCCAAATACTCCCGGTAGGGGGTGACCGCGGGCAGTCCCCCGCCGCTGCCACCCGCGGCGTAGGCAGCCCACACCTCCCGCAGCAGGATCGGCAGCGACCATCCGTCCAGCACCAGGTGGTGCATGGTGATCACCAACCGGTAGCGGCCCGCGCCCAGCCGGAGCAGCAGCACCTTCAGCAAGGGCGGCTTTCCCAGATCGAACCGCTGTGCACGCTCCTCGACCGCGATCCGTTCCGACCGCACCCAGGCCGCGTGCCCCGGCTCATCCGTGAGGTCTTCCTCGCGCCAGGGCAGCTGTACGCCCTCGGCGATCACCTGCACCGGCTGTTCGATCCCCGCCACCTGGCGGAACCCGGCCCGCAGAC
>NZ_JBNNJZ010001061.1:0-1497 GCF_050270335.1 Streptomyces sp. NPDC059900 | reverse complement strand
AAGAACAACAGACACGACAACTGGCGCACTTCGCAAAACGACCAGCACGGCCGCCAGGCCGAGCGCGTCCGGCAGCCGTCCGCCGGTGGCGTCACCACATCCGGCCTGCCGCGCCGCGTCCCGCGAGCCAACCTCGTCGCGGGCACCGCACAGCAGCAGCAGGACAGCACAGGTCCGCAGGTCTCGCGTGCGCCCGACGACGTGCGCGGCCGGCTGACGAATCTCCGTCGGGGCATCCAGCAGGGTCGGCAGGCCGGTACCGGCCAGACCGGCAGCTTCCCCACTCACCAGCAGGAGCGTTAGTTGAGTCCGAGCCAGGCGGCACAGAATCTGAACTGGTTGATCACGAACTTCGTGGACAACACCCCCGGGGTGTCCCACACGGTCGTGGTCTCCGCCGACGGCCTCCTTCTGGCGATGTCCGAGGGCTTCCCGCGTGACCGCGCCGACCAGTTGGCCGCGGTGGCATCGGGTCTGACCTCCCTCACCGCCGGAGCCTCCCGGATCTTCGAGGGCGGGGCCGTCACCCAGACCGTGGTGGAGATGGAGCGGGGGTTCCTCTTCCTCATGTCGGTCTCCGACGGTTCGTCCCTGGCCGTGCTCGCACACCCCGAGTGCGACATCGGCCTCGTCGGATACGAGATGGCGCTCCTCGTCGACCGCGCGGGCGCCGTCCTCACCCCGGACCTCCGCGCCGAACTGCAGGGCAGCCTGTTGCACTGACTTTTCTCCATCGGCCGCCCCACCGACCGAACGTACTGACCACCGTCCGGCCACCCTGGTGCCCCCCACCGGCTCTATCAGACGGCACGCAGACCACCTGCTGTCCCGCCCGGAGGATCCATGACCCCGCCCAACGCCTCTCACGACCCGTACGGCTCTCACGCGTCGTACGGCATTGAAGGCGACCAGCCGCTGGTGCGTCCTTACGCGATGACCGGCGGCCGGACAAGGCCCCGCTACCAGCTCGCGATAGAGGCGCTGGTGAGCACGACGGCCGACCCGGCGCAGCTGATGGGGCTGCTCCCCGAGCACCAGCGCATCTGCCACCTGTGCCGCGAGGTCAAGTCGGTGGCCGAGGTGTCGGCCCTGCTCTCCATGCCGCTCGGCGTGGCCCGGATTCTCGTGGCCGACCTGGCGGAAGCCGGGCTCGTCGCCATTCACCAGCCCGGCGGCGACGAGAACGCCGGCGGTCAGCCTGACGTGACACTGCTCGAGAGGGTGCTCAGTGGACTTCGCAAGCTCTAGCAGTGGAGCAACAACCCGCTCCACCACGTCCGCGAAGATCGTGGTGGCGGGTGGCTTCGGCGTGGGCAAGACCACGTTCGTGGGCGCGGTTTCCGAGATCAACCCGCTGCGCACCGAGGCCGTCATGACGTCCGCGTCCGCGGGCATCGACGACCTCACCCACACCGGGGACAAGACCACCACCACGGTGGCCATGGACTTCGGCCGCATCACCCTGGACCAGGACCTGATCCTGTACCTCTTCGGTAC
>NZ_JBNNJZ010001060.1:0-1498 GCF_050270335.1 Streptomyces sp. NPDC059900 | reverse complement strand
GACTTCCCCCCATCGGCCCGCACACGGACGACCCGCGCACGGACGGCCATCCACCCCCGACTGCGCACAGCCGCGGTAGTCCTGCTGGCCGCGGCAGTGACCGTCGTCCTCCTCGTGCTGCCGCGGCTCCTCTCACAGGACGCCCCGCCCGCTCCCGCTGACACTCCCCCGCCGGCCAGCCCGAGCAACAGCACGTCGCCGACCCCCGCCCCTTCCTCATCGGAGGAGACACCTGGACCTGTCAGGCCGTAGAGCGGCCGGGGAGGTCTCGGAGCCCGACTTCGAATTCGCCGTAGCGGCGCTCCGCTATCTGCTCCCGAGTCCCCGTGATCATGGTGAGGTAGATATCGCCGTGGGAGACCGCGCTCTCCGGGATGCGGATGACCAAGACATCGCCTCGGCCCTCGGCCGGGTTGTGCCAGGCGCCGGAGTGGCCGCCCAGTCCATGAGCGCCAGAGTGCCAGGCACCACTGACATCCAGTCCTCTGCCTGCCCCCCGTGGGATCTGCGCAATCCGCCGGCTGCCGCGCTGAGTTGGCGTCGGCCCGGCGTCACCGGCCAGAGGTCCGGTGTGATCGCTTTGGGGGGCCTGCTCGTTCAGTCGCGGCCGGTGTTCTGTTTCCTGGACCACGCGGTGGCGTCAGCTCCGTACCGGGCCAGCAGCCGTGCGAACTGGATCCGCTCCTCCGGTGACCAGGCCGCGGTGATCTCCTGGAACGCCTTACGCTGCTCGGCGGCGAAGCGGTTGCGTTCGGCCTCGCCGTGCTCGGTGAGTTCGAGCACCGTACGGCGCCCGTCGGCCTGGGACGCCGCGCGGCGCAGCAGTCCGTCCTCGATGCAGGCGGCGACCGTCCGGCTGGCCACCGGCTGGGCAACGCCCATCTCGGCAGCCAGGCCGCCGACGGTCATCTCGCCCGGCGCGTCGGTGATCACGTTGAGTACCAAGTTGCGGGAGAGGTCCTTGCCCGATGCCGGTGCGCGTCGTCGCAGTCGGGACAGGGCCGGGCCGATCTGGTCCAGTGCCAGGTCGTCGGACGGCTGCTCGGGGGAAGACGCGCTGCTCATGCGGCCGATTCTAGGCCCGGTCCGTTCATTTGCATACCTGGAGACAAGTACATAGCATCAGGTATGTAAATCTTGGACGAATGAGGAACGAGGCGGACCGCTATGGCGCTCACCGCGATCACAGGCGCACAGATCTTCGACGGAGAGAAGGCGGTTGGCGAGCAGACCGTGGTCATCGACGGCGGGAGGATCGCCCGCATCGGCGGCGACGCCCCCCGGGACTGCGAGATCGTCGACGGCAGCGGCGCCACCCTGCTGCCGGGGCTCATCGACGCCCACGTCCACTCCGCCCCGGGCACCCTGGAGCTCGCCCTGCGATTCGGGGTGACGACCGAACTGGAGATGCAGGGGATGAACACCCGGGAGAACCGGGGGTCCATCACCGACGACGAAACCGTGGCCGACGTGCGCTCCTCCGGCTTCGCCATCACAC
>NZ_JBNNJZ010001059.1:0-1508 GCF_050270335.1 Streptomyces sp. NPDC059900 | reverse complement strand
GCCATGGACAGCGCATTGGCCAGATCCACCGCCTTGCCGGCGAACACCAGCGAGAGGCCGGCGGCCAGGAAACCCAGCGGAATGCGCGGCCCCAGTTCCCGCAGCGAATACCGCGCCTGGACGGACCCGTACGTCATCAGCAGGACCCCGGAGACCATGACCAGCAGCGAGTAGGCGGCCAGCGTGATGTGCCACGAATCCGTCCACAACTGCCCCACGCGCGGCAGCGAATCGGGCGCCGGCGTGGTCAGCAGCGTGTCCCCCAGGAGCTTGAGCACGGGCTCCAGCGCCGCGCTCACCAGGCCCTTGAAGAAGGCATTGATGGCGGCGGTAACCCCCTGGGTAATCCAGTCGATCACGTCGGCCCCCTCAGTTGGTCCGCTGGCGCCCGCGCGGCGCACCCGGGCGCGCACAGGGGCATGAGAAATCGGCACCGCTCCGACGGCGCGCAGCGCCGGGCCCTACAAGGCGGCAGGGATGCGCAGCGGGCGGTGGTGGCAGCAGCCGCACCCGTGGCGGGCGGGCGCGAGAGCGGCGTCAGGCCTGCGCGTTGTCCCGCGCGCAGGGGCGCGGGTACGACGAGCGAGCGGCGGCCGGCGGCCGCCGACGTGCGCCACCGGCGCGGATGCCGGGCGGCGACAGCAGGGTTCATGCCGCTCACGCCCCGACGATTCCTTTGAGGATGGCCACCACCAGGGGAGCCAGGGCCGCCAGCCCGTAGCCCCATCCCGCGCTCTTGAAGGCGGTCTTGGCCTTCTCGACCTCGCCCGGGTCCCCGCCCGCCATGACGTAGCGGACACCGCCGACGGTCAAGAAGACGGTGGCAAGCCCGGCCAGCACACCCATGATCCAGTTGCGGATGTTGTCGAGGACTTCGTTGACGGACTTGGCCAGCGCGATCACCGCCCCGGGCTCCGCGGCGTAGGCGCCGGCCGAACAGAGCACGAAGAGGACCACGACCAGCGCGCCGACCACCAGCTGCCGGCGTGCCCGGGAAGAAACAGGGGACAGGCGCATCGCGGGACCTCCCGACACGGGACGGATGGGCGGGCACGGGGCGTACGGCCCGCCTATGGGAAGAGGCCGCATCAGGCGGCTCTTTTTGACACGGCCGCCCAAACTCGGGGCCGATTCGGTAGTCGCGCGGGCGTTCGCGTGATCGAGATGCAGGCCGACACTGCCTGCTCGGCGGGCTGTTGGCCTTGGGTGAGGTAGGCCCGCAGGCGCAGTTCGGCGCGGCGGCGGGCCTGGTAGACGGTGGAGGGAGGCTTGGCGTGGGTCCGTGCCCAGCCGGCCACCGAGTCCGTTTCCAGACGGGTGCGGCCGATCAGGTCGGCTTCGGTCCGGGTCAGGACTCCGACCCGGACCGCGCGGGCCAGCACGAAGTCGGGATGGCCCCACGGCGGCTTGGGCGGAGCCGAGCGGAAGCCGTGGGCCACCGGCGCGGGCGCATCCAGCGCCTCGTACAGTGCGGCCAGCGCCCGGCGGTAGGCGGCCCAGCGCAGCCG